>NZ_JBYNAH010000096.1:0-17496 GCF_059781815.1 Salipiger sp.
CGGCGAGCACGCCGACAACCCGATCGACATCCAGGAATTCATGATCATGCCGGTCAGCGCGGAGAACATCCGCGAGGCCGTGCGCATGGGTTCCGAGGTGTTCCACACGCTGAAGAAAGAGCTCTCGGCGGCGGGCATGTCGACCGGTCTCGGCGACGAGGGTGGCTTTGCCCCCGAGCTCGGCGGCACCCGCGAGGCGCTGGACTTCATCCTCAAGTCGATCGAGAAGGCCGGCTACAAGCCCGGCGAGGATATCTACCTCGCACTCGATGCCGCTTCGACCGAGTATTACAAGGACGGCAAGTACGAGATGAAGGGCGAAGGCCTGTCGCTCTCGTCGGCCGAGAATGTCGACTACCTCGCCAAGCTCTGCGCCGACTACCCGATCATCTCGATCGAGGATGGCTGCGCGGAAGACGACTGGGAGGGCTGGAAGCTGCTCACCGAGAAGCTCGGCGACAGCGTGCAGCTGGTGGGTGACGACCTCTTCGTGACCAACCCGGCGCGCCTGTCGATGGGCATCGAGCAGGGCGTGGCGAACTCGATGCTGGTCAAGGTGAACCAGATCGGCTCGCTCTCCGAGACCCTGCGGGCGGTCGAGATGGCCCACCGCGCGCGCTACACCAACGTGATGTCGCACCGCTCGGGCGAGACCGAGGACGCCACCATCGCCGACCTCGCCGTCGCCACCAACTGCGGCCAGATCAAGACCGGCTCGCTGGCGCGCTCGGACCGGCTCGCGAAGTACAACCAGCTGATCCGCATCGAGGAAATGCTGGGCGACACGGCGATCTACGCCGGGCGCTCGATCCTGCGCTGAGGGCTGGGCGCTCCTGCGGGGGCGTTTTGTGGAGAATTGGAGGGGCGGTGACCTGTGGTTGCCGCCCTTTTTATCTGTCGACGACATATTTTCGCAATTAAATCCCGAATCTCGGTTGGCCACCAGAGAAGCATTACTTGAAAAACGACGTACGGATGACCTATAAATAAAGAAAATACCAAAAATCCTGCGCAGACGCCTAAATAGCTCCAGCCCTGCCATTTCTAAAAAATCGCCCACCTATTTAATCAGGCCCACAAGAAGATCTCATATTCACCGCCAAAAATTGAAGGCCCCAAAACCCGGGGATCTATAAGGAAACGTTAAGATGCTCAACGCCATTCTCAAAAACAAGGCTGGCCGCATTAATAAGGAGAACGGCTCCATTCGCTGGCGCGACGTCTTTCGTGGAAGCGAGGATCTGACAACCGCAACCGTCGTAGAGCGGATCAGCTATCTAAGTGGCGGCACTGCATGGAAACTCCTCTCGAACGCTGCAGGGGGGAGCCTACCCTCTTTTCGACTCGCAGAACTCGAAGAAATTGATTTCTGGCCGGTGTGGGGACTGGGAGAAAAACTCCAAAAGGTTGAGCCCGATGTTTTCCTAACTCTTTCTTTGGGCGACCCTCCTAAACGAGTGGAGGTGATCTTGGAGGCGAAAAGTGGTACAGCAGCACAAAGAGAAGATCAGTGGATTTCGGAAATCCAAGCTTGGAAAGAAACCTACGAGATCAGCGAAGAGAATTCACCAAACGTTCTGATCTTGCTTGCTCTCGGAGGAACAGGCAAAAGGTCAGAGCGAGAAGATCGCGCGCGACGTTTCAAAGGTCGCGCAGCCGTTTTCCTTCCAGAGCGATGTGAACTCTTGGTTGCGATGATTGACTGGGAAGATCTGGCGCGAGCTTGCCACTTTGTCGCGCCTCCGAAAATTCAAGAACAAAGAATTATTACTGACATCCAAAAAGCACTTGAGCTTTTTGGCTATTTCCATTTGGAAACACCGCGACAGTTAGAGCATTTAACGCTGAGAAAATTCTCACCTCGAACACTACAAAACATTCTGAAGATTGAAGAGCAATGACGGAAATAGACTACAAAGAAGTACTGCAGGATGTTCGCCAAGCATGGCGGATTGTTGCCGCGTACCAGCAAAGGATCATCCATCTGCTGGCGAGTATCGAGGCTTACTTTCCTGACTTGGTTCAAGTAGACTGGGCTCCGGTCAGCTTCTCGAGGCCACCATCAAGAAGCAAAAAACCTTCGGAGAGATGGGCTTGGGATGGGCTGCCATATTATCATACCAAAAATACTTTTACATTACTGAGCACCCACACTTCGACGGAGTTAAATGTTGGTGATTGGTTTCTTGTTGTTGAAGTTCAGACCGATACGGGATTTGATGCCGCTACTGTTCCGAATTCCGGATCATTTAAGGGTCCAGACCCAATAAACATGTCGCCTGTCGAGCAAACAGAGAGCCGCCTCCATGTTCGAGCATATTGCGTTACAGAGGCGCCACGTCGAGGATTGTGCGCAGATGATATTAGGAATGCCGACGAAATAGGTATCGAAGATGAAGGGTGGTTCTCATTGACAAATGTCGGCGCGAAGCGGATCTATCGTAGCGCGTCATTGGCCGACCTTTTCAAAGAAAACGGTGAAGCCGATTTTTTTTCCGAATTACGTACCCTCCTGCGCGAATCCGGTGCGAACCTATCGGAGGACTGATAAGGCACCTTCTCCTGCGAGTGTCCTACGACTACTCAAATAGAGACTTTGCACTTGAGGCGTCCTCGATGACCGTAGATCGGTACCGCGTCTATGGGAACGATCAGCAGTAAGTTCTAGAGGCGGCACCGATCGGTCGCCGCCCCTTCCCAATCTCAAGCCCGAAAGAACCCTCAGCCTGCCGCCTTGGCCTCGATCTCCTCGGCCACCGCCTCGGCGCGCGCCGCGAGCTCGGCCAGGGTGTCTGAGACGCTCGCCGGGATCACCGGGACCTCGACCTTCTCCGGCGCCGGCAAGGGCCGCTCGCGGAGCTCGCGCAGCTCCTCGGCCATCTCGCCCAGCTTGTCCTCGGCCTCGCGCAGACGGTCCTCGAGACCGGCTGTCTTGTCGGCCAGCATCAGCCCCGACATCAGCAGCATCCGCGCCTCGGGCATGCGGCCGATCTGATCGACCAGCACCGAGGCCTCGGTGTCGAGCATGCGCGCGGCGGTGAGCAGGTATTGCTCCTCGCCCTGCTGGCAGGCGACGTCGAAACTGCGCCCGCCAATGATGATCTGCACTTCGATCTGCTGGCTCATTGCGCCGCCTCCTCTTCGCCGGCGGCCTGCGCCAGCATCGGCTCGATCGCGCCGAGCACCGCGCGGGCCTCGGCCTCCTCGACCGCGCGCGCGGCGCGCAGCGCCTCGAGCTCGGCCAGCATCGCCTGGTTGATCAGGTGCGGCTCGCCCAGGTTCTCGGCCAGCGCCTGGCGCATCTCGGTGCAGCTCTTGAGCAGCGCGTCATTGGCCTGGCGCAGGCGCTGCAGCTCGCCGTCGAGCGCCTGCATGCCCTCGCGCTGCGCCGCGATCTGCTCCTGCAGCGCGGCATCCGGCGCGGGGGCCTCGGGCTGCGCCTCGAGCTGGGCGTGCAGCGACTTGACCCGCGCCTCGAGCTGGGCGTTGGCCATCTTCTCATCCTCGAGCGCCGCGCTCAGGCGGGCGATCTCCTCGGCGGAGCCGTCATCGACCGGCTCGGGCGCGGGCTGCGGCGCCTCGAGCGCCTCGAGCGCCTCGACGCCCTTTGAAATGCGGTCGAGCGCCCGCGTCATCCGTGACTGCAACTCGTCAATCTGGCTCATCTTGCCCTCTCTCGATCTGCCTTCGGGACCTGTCGCGTCGATCGTTGCGAATCGAACCCGTCCCGTTTCGCACCAGTTTATCAAGCGCACGGGGAAATTGCGCCCCATATGTCCCAAGTGGTTACGGGCGGGAGTTCACCCACTGGCGGCGCGTTGCCGGCGCTAACGCTTGATCTTCGGCGTCACACTGCTATTAGCCCCGAAACGGCTCTGGGATAGAGAGGACTTCCCGTGGATATCAATGCCCTTCGAGACGCACATCCCGACCACTGGATGCGTGCCACCGCCATCCGCGCCCTGACGCTCGACGCGGTCGCCGCGGCCAATTCCGGTCACTCCGGCATGCCCATCGGCATGGCCGACGTGGCGACCGTGCTGTGGTCGAAGCACCTGAAATTCGACGCGAAGAACCCGACCTGGGCGGATCGCGACCGCTTCATCCTGTCGGCGGGCCACGGCTCGATGCTGCTCTATGCGCTGCTCTATCTCAGCGGCGACGAGCAGATCACCCTCGAGCAGGTGAAGAACTTCCGCCAGTGGGGCTCGCGCACCGCCGGCCACCCGGAGAACTTCCACGCCGACGCCATCGAGATGACCACCGGTCCGCTCGGCCAGGGCATCGCGCATTCGGTCGGCTTCGCCATGGCGGAAGAGATCCTGCGCGCCCGCTTCGGCAAGGCCGCGATGAACCACCACACCTACGTGATCGCCGGTGACGGCTGCCTGATGGAAGGCGTGAGCCAGGAGGCCATCGGCCTTGCCGGCCGCTACGAGCTCGGCCGCCTGATCGTGATGTGGGACAACAACGACATCACCATCGACGGCAAGGTTTCGCTGTCGGACCGCACCGACCAGGTGGCGCGCTTCAAGGCGTCGGGCTGGCACGTGCAGGAGATCGACGGCCACGATCCCGAGGCCATCGACGCCGCCATCACCGCCGCCAAAAAGGTCACCGACAAGCCGTCGATGATCGCCTGCAAGACCCATATCGCGCTGGGTCACGCCGCGCAGGACACCTCCAAGGGCCACGGCGCGCTGACCAATGCCGAGCAGAACGCCGACGCCAAGGCGGGCTGGGGCTGGACCACCGGCCCGTTCGAGGTTCCGGCCGAGATCAAGAGCTGGTGGGAAGAGATCGGCAGCCGCGGTGCCGCCGAGCGTGAGGCCTGGGACGGCCGCATCGCCGCCATGTCGGAGCGCAAGCAGGCCGAGTTCGCCCGCACCATGGCCGGCGACGCGCCCAAGAAGCTCTCCTCCGTCGTGCGTGCGCTGAAGAAACAGAGCTCGGAGAACGGCCCCAAGGTCGCGACCCGCAAGGCCTCGGAGATGGTGCTCGAGGTGATCAACCCGGTGATGCCCGAGACCGTGGGCGGCTCTGCCGACCTCACCGGCTCGAACAACACCAAGACCGGCGACATGGGCGTGTTCGACACCGACAGTCGCGGTGGCCGTTACGTCTACTGGGGCATCCGCGAGCACGGCATGGCCTCGGCGATGAACGGCATGGGCCTGCATGGCGGCATCCGCCCCTACGGCGGCACCTTCATGGCCTTCACCGACTATGCCCGCCCGGCGATGCGCCTGGCCGCGCTGCAGCAGACGCCGACGGTCTTTGTCATGACCCATGACAGCATCGGCCTTGGCGAAGACGGCCCGACCCACCAGCCGATCGAGCACCTGGCGATTTCGCGCGCGACGCCGAACACCCTGGTGTTCCGCCCCGCCGACGTGGTCGAGACCGCCGAGGCCTGGGAGATCGCGCTGACCCAGAAGAGCACCCCCTCTGTGCTCTCGCTGACCCGTCAGAACGTGCCCACCGTGCGCCACCAGCACAAGACCAACAACCTCGTCGAAAAGGGCGCCTATGTGCTCGCCGACGCCGAGGGCAAGCGCCAGGTCATCCTGATGGCCACCGGCTCCGAGGTCGCCATCGCGCTCGAGGCGCGCGATCTGCTGCAGGCCGAGGGCATCGGCACCCGCGTGGTCTCCATGCCCTGCTTCGAGCTCTTCGAGGCGCAGGACGAGGCCTACCGCAAGCGCGTGCTGCCGGGTGGCCCGGTGCGCGTGGCCGTGGAAGCCGCGACCCGCTTCGGCTGGGACAAGTGGCTGCTGGGCGAGCGTGGCCGCGAGGCCAAGGCGGGCTTTGTCGGCATGGACGGCTTCGGCGCGTCGGCCCCGGCAGAGACGCTCTACGAGCAGTTCGGCATCACCGCCGAGGGCGTGGCCGCGAAAGCCAAGTCGCTGCTCTGAGCCCTGCCCTTTATCGTGAGACAGGAAAGCGCGCCGCATCTGCGGCGCGCTATTATCGTCTTCGGCCAACTGCGGAACGCTCCAACGTTGCCCGCGCGGAATCAAGGCCGCAGGCCGCCGCGCGATCGCCGGCCCGCCCCCCGGGCTGGCGATTTGGTGACGACAGCGTTTTGTGTCGAGGTACTTCGGACTTGGCCGCCATAAACCGAGAGGCTCCGATCTCGCCTCGCCATCCCGCGGTCCGGCGAACGCGCGGCTTAACCGAGGGCTATACCGACACTCAATGCGCCTCTTTCGCGCCCCCGAAGAGCGGCATCACCAGCTTGGTCACGACCGGCACCAGGACCAGCCCCCAGGCCAGCCCTACCACGAAATCCATCGCCGCCGTCGCCAGCCACAGCACCGCGGGCTGCCACTGCTCGCTCACCGCGTGCTCGGCGATCACCGCGTAGTGGTGAATGAACTCTTCCGGTGCGTGCCAGCCGATCTGCGCCAGCGAGTGGATGATGATCGAGCCGCCAACCCAGAGCATCGCCGCCGTGCCCACGATGGAGAGCAGCTTCATCACATAGGGCATGCCCTTGACGATGCCGCGCCCCACCGCGCGGGTGACCGAGAGCTTGCCCACCTGCGTAAGCCACAGGCCGACGTCGTCCATCTTCACGATCAGCGCCACCGCGCCATAGACCAGCGCCGTGATGCCCACCGCCACCAGCGCCAGCACCACCGCCTGAATCCAGACCTCGGGGGCCTCGATGGTCGAGAGCGCCAGCGTCATGATCTCGGCGGAGAGGATGAAATCGGTCTTGATCGCCCCCTTCACCTTGGCCTCCTCGAGATGCGCCGGGTCTCCGACATCGTGGCTGCCATCGGGCCCGCCGGAATGCTCGTCATGCGGCATCACCACATGCACCACCTTCTCGGCCCCCTCGAAACAGAGGTAGGATCCGCCCAGCACCAGGAGATACGGCACCAGCCACGGCGCGAAGGCCGCCATCAGCAACGCCGCGGGCAGCAGGATGATCAGCTTGTTGAAGATCGAGCCGCGGGCGATCCGCCAGATGATCGGCAGCTCGCGCGAGGCCTCGAACCCATGCACGTATTTCGGCGTCACCGCGGCGTCGTCGATCACCACGCCCACCGCCTTGGAGCCGGCCTTGGCGGCGTGGGCCGAAATGTCATCGACCGAGGCCGCTGCAATCTTGGCGATGCCCGCCACGTCATCGAGTAGCGCCAGAAGCCCGCTCATGTCTGTCTCCGTTCCACTTGCGATCACAACCTAGCGGAGCATCCTCCCGGTTCAAGCGCCACCCTTGCGATGCCCGAACTTTGCCGTCTGAACACTGTTACCGCAATCCCCGCACATCCCCTCACCTGAAGGCCTGAAAATGTTAGCGCAACCCACATGTTTATCGCTAACATACTGTCTTTTCTCAATTTTTCAGATTGAGATTTCGGTGTACGTCCGTATACAAGCTGTCGGAAAATTGCTGCCACAGCCAAGAGGACATCTCCCCATGACCGTCACTGTCGGGATCAACGGCTTCGGCCGCATCGGCCGCTGCACGCTGGCCCACATCGCTGAAAGCGCCCGCAACGATGTGCAAGTCGTCAAGATCAACGCCACCGGCCCGATCGAGACCTCCGCCCACCTGCTGCGCTACGACAGCGTGCACGGTCGCTTCGGCGGCGACGTGAAGGTGGTCAACGGCAACGCACTGGATCTCGGCCGCGGCCCGATCGACGTGATGTCGACCTACGAGATGGGCGAGCTCGACTGGACCGGCTGCGACGTGGTGCTCGAATGCACCGGCAAGTTCAACGACGGCGACAAGGCGGTGCAGCACATCCACCAGGGCGCCAAGTCGGTGCTCATCTCGGCCCCCGCCAAGAACGTGCAGAAGACCATCGTCTACGGCGTCAACCACCGCGAGCTGGTTCAGGGCGACGTGATGATCTCGAACGGCTCCTGCACCACCAACGGCCTCGCGCCGCTGGCCAAGGTGCTCGACGAGGCCATTGGCATCGAAAGCGGCGTGATGACCACGATTCACAGCTATACCGGCGACCAGCCGACGCTCGACCGCCGTCACAACGACCTCTACCGCGCCCGCGCCGCGGCCATGGCGATGATCCCGACCTCAACCGGAGCGGCAAAGGCAATCGGAGAAGTATTGCCAAATTTGAAGGGAAAGCTTGACGGATCGGCCATTCGTGTGCCAACTCCTAACGTCTCGGCCGTGGACCTGACCTTTCAGGCCTCCAAGGACGTGACCGTCGAGGATGTGAACGAGATCGTGCGCGAAGCCGCCTCCGGCCGGATGGGAATGGTCCTGTCCTATGACCCGGAGCCGAAGGTCTCGGTAGATTTCAACCACACGACGGCCAGCTCGATCTTTGCACCCGAGCAGACCAAGGTCGTCGGCAAGCGCACGGTGCGTGTGCTCGCGTGGTATGACAACGAGTGGGGCTTTTCCGCCCGTATGGCGGATGTGGCCGCAGCAATGGGTCGCCTTCATCACTGATGGAGCGACCTCGGTCCTGACCCCACATCGAGGGGCGGCGGAGGGGAGACCGCCGCCCCTTTTTGCGTCTTCAGGATCGTGCCCAATCGCCAGCCCGGCCCGCCGCGTCGCTCGGGAATCACGTCGACAGCGGCACCGATTCCGCGCCTTGCGGGCTACGACCCCGATCCGCACCACCGCGAGACGCGTAGCTGCCATCGATGCCCGGTTCTGGAAGGAGCGCTTCCTCAGGTCAGCTTGTCGATCCACTCCGCAAAGGCTTGCATGAAGCCTTTCAAGAAATCCTTCGTGCCATCGTTGGTCAGCCGGCCCTCTTCATCGAAGAGCTTGGCGATGTTGCCGATATAGGCCTCGGGCTGCTGCATCGGCGCGGCATTCAGGAACACTAGGCTCTGGCGCAGGTGGTGGTTGGCCCCGAAGCCGCCGATGCCGCCCGGAGAGCCGGTCACGATGGCAGAGGGTTTGCCGTTCCAGACACTCTCACCCATCGGGCGCGAGCCCACGTCCAGCGCGTTCTTGAGGTTGGCGGGCACCGAGCGGTTGTACTCGGGCGTCACGAACAGCACCGCGTCGCTGCGCGCGACGCAGCGGCGGAAGCTCTGCCACGCCTCGGGCGGGGTGCCCTCGTCGAGATCGGGGTTGTAGAGCGGCAGATCGCCGGTGCGCACATAGCTGAACTCCAGCCCCTCGGGGGCGAGTTCGGTGAGCGTGCAGGCGAGCTTGCGGTTCAGGGAGCCCTCTCGGAGGGATCCGACAATGACGGTGACGAGCTTGGACATGATGGTCTCCTGTGTTCGGTGACCAAGAGGTAGGCTCTTTCCCCCATTACCTTTAGGGACCGAAACGCACCGCGCCTGTTCATGGATTGACGGAACGTCACGCCGGCGCGCGCACCCAGCCCCAAGCCGGCGCGGCGGTCACGCCTTGCGCAGCGCCAGAACCGCGTTCAGCCCGCCGAAGGCAAAGGCGTTCGACAGCACCACCGAAACCTCGGCCTCGCGGGCCTCGTTCGGCACCACGTCGAGCGCGCATTCCGGGTCGGGCTCTTCGTAGCCGATGGTGGGCGCGATGACGCCGTCGCGCAGCGCCATGATGCAGGCCAGCAGCTCGATGGCGCCGGTGCCGCCGATGCAATGGCCATGCATCGCCTTGGTCGACGAGATCAGCACCCGGTCGGCCTGACCGCCGAGCGCATCCGCAACGGCGGCGCATTCGGTCTTGTCATTCGCGGCGGTGCCGGTGCCATGGGCGTTGATGTAGCCGACCTCGGAGGCGTCGATGCCGCCGTCGCGCAGCGCGCCGGTGATGGCCCGCGCCGCGCCCTGCTTGGAGGGCATCACGATGTCGGAGGCATCCGAGGTCATGGCAAAGCCCACCACCTCGGCGAGGATCTCGGCGCCACGCGCCTTTGCGTGCTCATATTCCTCGAACACGTAGACCCCGGCGCCTTCGCCCTGCACCATGCCGTTGCGGTTGGCCGAGAACGGCCGGCAGGCATCGCGCGACATGACCCGCAGCCCTTCCCAGGCCTTCACGCCGCCAAAGCAGAGCATGCTCTCCGACCCGCCGGTGAGCATCACCGAGCAGCTGCCGCCGCGCACCATGTGATAGGCTAGCCCCATGGCATGGTTCGACGAGGCGCAGGCAGTGGCGACGGTGAATGTCGGCCCGCGCAGGTTCATCTCCATGCTGACATGGGAGGCGGCGGCGTTGTTCATCAGCTTCGGCACCACGAAGGGGTGAACGCGGTTCTTGCCCTCCTCGTAGACCGAGCGGTAATTCTCGTCCTGCGTGGTCAGACCGCCGCCGGAGGTGCCCAGCACCACGCCCGAGCAATCCGCCAGCGCGCCGGTGAAATCGAGCCCCGACTGCGCCACCGCCTGCCGTGCGGCAAGCAGCGCGAACTGGGTGAAGCGGTCGTAAAGCGCCATTTGCTGGCGGTTGAAGGCGCTCTCGGGCTCGTAGCCCTTGATCTGGCCACCGATGCGGATGGCCAGCCGCTCGACATCGCGGAACTCCAGCTCAGAGATTCCGCAGCGGCCCTCTCGCATCGCTTCCAGCGTTTCCGGCACGTCGCGCCCGAGGGCGTTGATCGTGCCGGCACCGGTAATGACGACGCGTTTCACTTGTTCTGCTCGGCGATCAGCGCCTCGATCCCGGCCACGATGGTGGCGACGGACGAGATGTCGAAATCGCTGGCCTCGGGCTCGTTGGCGTTGAACGGTACGGAAATGTCGAACTCTTCCTCGATGGCGAAGATGCTCTCGACAAGGCCGAGGCTGTCGATGCCCAGATCCTCGAGCGTGCTCTCCATCGTGACGTCGGACGGTTCCAACACGGCCTGTTCGGCGATGATCGCGATCACGCGGTCCTTAACACTCATCGGCGGCGCTCCCTCTTCGTCGCAGAGTCCCGGCTCGTCTACTCATTCCCCGTCAGCTTGGAAACCGCTTTCTTCAGCTCCGCGACATCGCGGAACAACCGCGGCAGACGGCGCATGCCCTTGTAGCTCTCGACGTGCTGATCCATCTTGATCGCCGGGTAGCCCAGCATGGCGCGCCCTGCGGGCACATTGGCCAGAACCTTGGCACCGGCGCCGATCACCACGTTGTCGCCGACAAAGACATTGTCGACGAGCCCGCTCTGGCCCGCCATCACCACGTTGTTGCCGACCTTGGCCGAGCCCGCGATGCCCGAGAGGCCGCAGAGCAGGCAGTTCTCTCCCACGATGGTGTTGTGGCCGACCTGCACAAGGTTGTCGATCTTGGTGCCGGCGCCGATCATCGTGTCGCGCACGGTGCCGCGGTCGATACAGGCATTCGCTCCGACCTCGACATCGTCGGCGATGGTGACGCCGCCCAGCGAGTGGATGCGGGCCCAGGCCTGTGCCTCGCCCCCGGCCTCCTTGCCGAGGCTCTCGCGCACCTTCTCGACGCCCGAGGGCTCTGGCGTCACGAAGGAGAAGCCGTCGCCGCCGATCACAGCGTTGGGCTGGGCGATGAAGCGCGCCCCGATGGTGCAGCGCGCGCCGATCCTGGCGCCGGCATGGATCAGCGCGCCCTCGCCGATGGTGGTGTTCCAGCCGATATTGACCTGCGGCCCGATCATCGAACCCTTGCCGATGCTGACACCGGCCCCGATCACCGTGAACGGCCCGACCGACACGCCTTCGCCAAGCCGCGCCGAGGGGTCGATCACCGCCATCGGGTGAATGCCCTCGTGATACCCCTGCCCCGGATCCATCATGGCCGAGACCACCGACAGCGAATGCCGTGGCCGCTTGGGCAGCAGGACCGCGCTCAGCCCCATCGCCTGCCAGTCGGCGCCGTCCCAGAGCAGCGCGGCGCGCGCCTTGCCCTGCGAGAGCTGCTCGGCATATTCCGGCTTCATCGCCAGCGCGAGGTGCTCCTCGCCGGCCATTGCCGGCTCGGCCACGCCGCTGATGCGGATGTCGGTGTCTCCAAGCGCCTCGAGCCCGAGAGCTGCGGCGATTTCGGAAATGCTGTAGGTCGGCATCGGATCCTCCGGGATGTCTCCCGCAGGACTTAACTCTCCACGGCGCCCAGTGCCACCCCTGCTGCCGCAAGGGCGTTCCAGATCTTGGCGTCACGTCCGTAGACGTCGGCGCGGTAGTTCACCTTGCCCTTCGCCTTGGTGAAGGCGGTGCGGTAGATCAGGTGCACCGGCACCGGCTGCTCGAGATTGACCCGGCTTTCCGCCCCAGTCCGCAGCCGCGAATTGAACAGGCCCTGCGGGTCGTCGCTTTGCAGCGCCAGCAGCGCGTAGGCGAAATCCTTGGGATCGCCGAGGCGGATGCAGCCGTGCGAATAGGTGCGCTGGTTGCGCGCAAACAGGTGTTTCGACGGCGTATCATGCAGATAGATGTTGTATTTGTTCGGGAACATGAACTTCACCTGCCCCAGGGCGTTCTTCGGCCCCGGCGGCTGGCGCATGGCGAACGGAAAGCTTGCAGCCGAGTATTGCGCAAACCCGCTGCCCCGGTTTACCCGGCGGCCACGGCTGTCTGTGATCTCGAGATGGCTCACCGCGCCGGGGTTGCGCCGCAGCAGCGGCAGGTACTCGTTCACCACGATCGAGCGCGGCACGTACCACGAGGGGTTGATCACCATGAATTCCATCACGTCGGAAAATTCCGGCGTGCGGCGGTCCGGGTCCTGGTGGCCCACCACCGAGCGGGTCTCGAAGGTGACCTTGCCGTCATCTATGATGCGGGCGTGGAAATCCACGAGGTTCACCAGAACGTGGCGCTCGCCCAGACCTTCGGCGAAGTTGATCCAGCGCTCGCGCTCCATGGCGACAAGGACGGATTTTAGCCGCTCGGTGGCCGATACGTTGAGCGCGCTGAGGGTCGAGGCCCCTGCCACGCCGTCCGCCTCGAGCCCGTGATCCTCCTGGAACACCAGCACCGCATCGCGCATCGCATCATCGTAGCGCGCCGAGAGCGTCGGCTTGAGATAGCCCATAGCGACCAGCCGGTCGCGCATCGCGATCACCCCGGCGCCGGTATCCCCGGGCACAAGCTTGCCCGCCGTGACCGGCGCGCCCCAGCCGCCGCGGGCGACGACATGCTCAAGGGTGAATTTCTCGCGCATCAGCCGCGCGTATTCGGGCGATTTCGGCGCCAGATCGCGGAACACCGCGCGCGGCTCGCCGCCCGCAAGCGCCGCGAGCAGCTCTTCGGACGGGCGCCGCACCGGCGCGCGCTTGATGCCGCTGTCGATACGGCGACCGTCGAGCGCGCCTCCGCTCAGGTCGTGGGCGAATTGCAGGTAGGCGCGCGAGAGCTCGATCTCGAGATGGCCGCGCTCACGGTCGCTGCGCACCGCGCGCATCCTGGCCATCAGCGCCACCGGATCGTAGCGGCTTGCCGGCAGGCCATGCGCCGCCGCGCTCGAGAGCGCCTCGATCAGCGCAGCGCGGCGCGCCGTGGCATCGTCGTCGGCCGAGGTCCAGATCGGCTCGAAGCCGCGCGCACGGTAGAACGCGGCCATGCCCTCGTCTTCAGACAGCGACTCGGCCACGGCCTGCTTGTAGCCCGTCAGGGCGAGAGACTGGGCCTGCGCCATCTGCGGTGCGGCGGAGATCATCCAACCGGCAGCCACCCCGGCGACCAGTCCGAGTTTAAGAGCGGTGGAAAGCTGCCTGCGTGAATTTGTCATAGTGATCCCTGAACTCGAACGGCCTTGTACAAAACTAGTGTTGGACGTCAGGGGTCTAACCTGTCCACTCACATTTCCCGAGAGCGTGATAATTCCGCCGCATCGCGGCAAGGTTGCACCGGTTCTGCGTCTCGGCGCGATCCGGCCACAAGATGTTGGCGTTTTGCGCAGGATTTTGCCGAAAACGGCGGATTGCCTCCAATTGTCCCGAAACTACCTTCTCAGAATTTTCCATCTGTGGCATATAATCCACGCATCTGGGGATAGATGGCAGGTGTCGTCCAACGAGGCGACGCAAAACAGGTACAGCGACTTAACGGGACAGGCGCTATCACATGACAAAATCAACTGCAGGCGGCCTCACACGCCGCGGCCTTCTTGGCGCTTTTGGCGCCACTCTCATCACGGCAGCACCCACCTACGCGAACGCAGCAGGCTTCCTGCGCGGCGCGGGCGATATTCGCCGCATCAAGATGTATTCTGGGCGCACCGGCGAAAAGATCGACATGATCTACTGGATCGAGGGCGAGTACATCTCTGAATCGCTCAAGCAGATCAACCACTTCATGCGGGATTGGCGGACCAACGACGTCAAGAAGATCGACCCGCGCACCATCGACATCATGACCGCGGCTCACAACCTTCTCGACAGTGATGAGCCCTACATGCTGATCTCGGGCTATCGCAGCCCCAAGACCAACGCGATGCTGCGCTCGCGCAGTTCGGGCGTTGCCAAGAACTCGCGCCACCTGCTCGGCGAAGCGGCCGACCTTCACCTGAAGTCGCGCTCCGTCAACCAGATCGCGCGTGCGGCCGCAGCCTGCAAGGCCGGTGGCGTCGGGCGCTACACCAGCTCGAGCTTCGTTCACATGGATTGCGGCCCGGTGCGCACCTGGGGAAGCTGAGCACCGTTCTCCCGCGTGTTATGAGTATAACATGTTGCAAGGCGTCCGGTTCCGGGCGCCTTTGCTTTTTTCCGGCATTTTATGAACTTTTCACGGGCCGAGGCGCGCGCCGCCTGCCTTTCTCCCCCTGAAACCAAAAAGCGCCCCACGATGGGGCGCTTTGGGATCGTCATCACGGAGATGGCCGGCTCAGCCCATGCGGCGCAGATAGGTCCAGGTCGGCACCTTGGCATTGCGCGCCACCGAGAACGCCTCGGCATCGCCAATATATTCAAAGCCGCAATTGGTCAGCACCCGCGCCGAGGCCGGGTTGTCCTGGAAGACGCTGGCAAACATCGTCGCCGAACCGAACGGATTGGCCTCGATCATCGCGCGCAGCGCTTCGGAGGCGTGGCCGGTGTTCCAGAATTGCGGCGCAACCCAGTAGCCGATTTCGCTCTGGTTGCCCTCGAGCCGCTCGAGCGAGATCACGCCCATGACTTCCGGCCCATCCTGCGAGGAGGCATCCAGCACCCAGATATCCTCGGCCCGATCCTCGGCAGTGCCGCGCGCGATGAACGCTTCGGTGGCGCCGGGCGGCAGCGGATGCGGGATCGAGGTGGTCATGCGGGCGACGCGCTCATCCGAAGAATAGAGCGAGATCAGGCCGGCATCAGACCGCCGCAGCGGGCGCAGCACAAAGCGCTCCGTCGGGATCTCGGGTTGCAGCACGACGGGCTTGGGCCGCGTCGGCATTTTCAGTTGGTCCAGACTCATGTGCATACTCCTCAATGCACGTTCCGGTGGATCGGCGCCCCCTCCTCAAGAAACGCCGAAGGGGACCGGCTTTCGCCGATCCCCCTGATTTTCACATCCTGTGGATCGGCTTACTCGGCAGCCTCGGCCACCGGCAGGACGGATACGAAGGTGCGGCCCTTGAGGCCCTTGTGGAAGGTCACCGAGCCGGCTTCGGTTGCAAAGATGGTGTGATCCTTGCCCATGCCGACACCGTTGCCCGGCCAGAACTTGGTGCCGCGCTGACGGATGATGATGTTGCCCGGGGTCGCATCCTGACCGCCGTAGAGTTTGACGCCAAGACGGCGGCCAGCGGAGTCGCGGCCGTTACGGGACGAACCGCCTGCTTTTTTATGTGCCATGGGTTAGTCTCCTTGTTCTCAGGCGAGGGTCTTGGCCTGCTCGACCCACTCGGGCTTCACCTTGGTGGCCTCGAAGGTCTCGGGGTCCACTGCGGCGAGCTCGGCGAAGGTGGTGATGCCGGCCTCGTTGAGCTTCTTGGCGGCGGCGGGGCCGACACCGGTGATTGCGGTCAGGTCGTCACCTGCGGCCGGAGCGGCAGCCTCGGCCTTGGCGGCCTTCGGTGCGGCAGCGGCAGCCGGAGCGGCCACGGAGCCCGCGCCAACGGCGGCCTTGACGCCCGATGCGTCGGCGCCCGAAGCGAGGATCTCGGTCACGCGAACGAGGGTCAGCTTCTGGCGGTGACCCTTGGTGCGCTGCGAGCTGTGCTTGCGGCGACGCTTGACGAAGTGGATGACCTTGTCACCCTTGATCTGGTCGACAACCTCGGCCTGCACGGCGGCACCAGCCACCAGCGGCGCGCCGACGGTGACGCTGTCGCCGCCCAGCATGAGGATATCGTTGAACTGCACGGTTTCACCCGCGTCTGCGGCCAGCTTTTCCACGCGGAGCACGTCGCCCGCCTGGACCTTGTATTGCTTGCCGCCGGTTTTCATCACCGCGAACATCTGCATCTTCCTTCGTTTCCCGCGTCCTATGGTGCCCTTGCGGGTCTTAACCGGATCCTAAGATCCACCTCGGACAGCGCGCCCTCTTGGGGCTGTCATTGATATAAGAATCGAAACCGGGGCCGCAACAGCCCCGATCCGAGCCGCGCTTATGCGAGGATAGCGGTCGTTTGTCAACCCGCGCGGGAGAAAAGCCTCAGAGGTCCTGCGCCATCATCTGCTGCGCCGCCGCCAGACCGAGCGCATAGGAGATATTGTCATACATCGCGTTGAACCCGGCGAACAGCGCCCGGTTCATCGCCCTGCCCTCCGCGCTCGACGACAGCTCTACATACGCCTCGAGATCCGCGTCCGAGAGCGGCCCGTAGGCCATCAACAAATAGGCGTAGAGCCATTCGCGGCTGTCGGCCCGGGTCTCGGGTTCCTGCGACCAGACCTCGTCGAGAATGTCGCGCTCGGTCATCTCAAGCGCGCCGCCATCCACCAGCCCGGCATAGAACTGGTAGCTGGCGTTCAGCGCACCGGTGACGTTGGCCTCGATCAGGTCGTTGGCCTGCACGAAATCGGTGACCAGGCCGAGCCGCTCGTCGGAGGACCCGTCGAGCCCGCGGAACACGTCGCGCGCCGCCGCCTCGACGCCATCATCGATCATTGCGCGGCGGGCGGAAAGCTCGACCTCGATCACCCGCTCGCCGGTCTCGCCGCCGAAAAAGCGCAGCAGCGGTGTGGCATCGGTGTCGCCGAAGCTCTCCTCGAACTCGGCCCGGACGACCTCTTCCATCGCGTCGGTGTCGTAGATGCGCTGGACCGCAGCCTGCCAGCCCGGCGTGGCCCCGCCCGGAATCAGGTCGCGCGCCATCTCGGTGCCGTAGTCGAGCCCCTCCTCGCGCATGATCTGCACGATCTCGGGCAGCCCGAGCCGGTCGAGCAGCGCATCCGCCGGTCGCGCCGGATCGGCGGCCACGGGCCAGGCCAGGGTTGCAGACAGCAGGCAGGCGGCGACGCGCAGGGCCATGTGAGGGATTCTCCGGTTCTCGGGACGTGGCGAGCCTATGCCCGGACACGCAGTTTTCCAAGGCCGCAAGGCCCCGGCGACCAACTTCCACAACTTCCGTCGGGTTCCGCAAATTTCCCTGTTGCACCCCGTCGCGCATCTCGTTAAACGGCCCCCCACGACCCCCGCGGAGAGGTGCCGGAGTGGTCGAACGGGGCGGTCTCGAAAACCGTTG
>NZ_JBYNAH010000097.1:0-17314 GCF_059781815.1 Salipiger sp.
CGATCTGGACATTCTTCCCAAGCTTGCCGAGGACGGGCTCGTGCGCGCCGGCAAGGACATCAGCCAGGGCGGCATCGTCGGAACCGCGCTGATGCTCGCGGAATGCTCGGGCGTCGGCATCGAGATCGACACCGGCGCGATCCTGACCCCGCCCGGCGTGCCCCTCGACCGCTGGCTGCGCAGCTTCCCGAGTTTCGGCTTCCTGCTCAGCGTCGCGCCGGAAGACGCAAACGCGGTCTGCCAGCGCTTCGCCCATCGCGGCATCGAGGCCAGCCCCATTGGCCGCATCCTCCCCGGCAGCGCCGTGCATCTCGTGGGCGAGACCGGCGGCGCGCTGTTCTGGGACCACGCCACTCATCCCTATCTCGACCTCGGAGGCGATCATGCCTGAAACCTACTGGACCGTCCGCTGGCCCGACGGCGCCGAAGAGCGCCTCTACTCTCCGTCCTCGGTGGTGGCCGAGCTTTTCGAGCCCGGCCAGAGCTATCCCGTCGACGATTTCCTGACCCGCAGCCGCATCGCGATGGAGCGCGCCTCGAACCGGGTGGCGGCCAAGTACGGCTTTGCCTGCAGCTCGGCCATGGCGCAGCTCGACGCCATCGAGGCGCGCATCACCCAGTTCAAGGACAGCGACGGCGCCGAGATCGCCTGTCTGGCCATCAGCCAATGAGGACCGATCCGATGAAGGACACCCACATTCCGCAAATCCCCGTGGTGATCGTTGGCGGCGGTCAGGCTGGCCTCGCGACCGCGTGGTGCCTCAAGCAAAAGGGCATCGAGAGCATCGTCTTCGAACGGCACGGGAAATTCCACTCGTGGCGCAAGAACCGCTGGGACAGCTTCTGCCTCGTCACCCCGAACTGGCAATGCCGCCTGCCCGATTTCCACTATGACCGCGAGTATGGCGGGACCGATCCCGACGGCTTCATGCTGAAGGACGAGATCACCGACTATCTCGACGCCTTCGCCGAGAAGACCGGCCCCGACCTGCGCGAGAACGTCGAGGTGACGTGCGTCGCGCCGCACGAGGACGGCGGCTTCACCGTCGAGACCTCGATCGGGAGTTGGCGCTGCGATCAGGTGGTGATCGCCACCGGCGGCTATGACACGCCCATCGAGCCTGCCTATGCCAGGAACCTCGCCCCCGAAATCATGCAGATGCATTCGGTCGATTACCGCAATGTCGACCAGTTCCCCGAAGGCGGCGTGCTGATCGTCGGCACCGGGCAATCGGGGGTGCAGCTGATGGAAGATTTCACCCGCGCCGGGCGCGACGTGCATCTCGCCGTGGGCCCCGCGCCCCGCAGCCCGCGCCGCTATCGCGGGCGCGACGCCACCGACTGGCTCTATGACGCCGGGCATTACGCCATCACCATCGCCACCCATCCCGACCCGGTGAAGGCGCTGACCCAGACCAACCACTACATGTCGGGCCGCGACGGCGGGAAAGAGATCGACCTGCGCCGCTTCCATGTCGACCATGGCGTCGAGCTATATGGCTCTCTCGCGGACATGGACGGCACCTCCGTGCGCTTCCTGCCCGACCTTGCAAAGAACCTCGACGACGCCGACCGCTCCTATGTCGGCATCCGCACCCAGATCGACGCCTACATCGCCCGCGAGGGCATCGACGCGCCCGAAGAGCCGCCTTTTGAGAAGGTCTGGGTGCCGGAGGAAGAGCGTACCGAGATCGACCTCGCCGAGGCGGGCATCACCTCGGTGCTCTGGGCCATCGGCTTCCGCCCGGATTACGCGTGGATTGAGGCCGATGTCTTCGATGCCCGCGGCAAGCCGGTCTTCGACCGCGGCGTGACCGCGCATCGGGGGCTGCATTTCATCGGGCTTGGCTGGCTCAACACCTGGGGTTCGGGGCGCTTTCTCGGCATCGAGGAAGACAGCCGGTATCTCGCAGACCAGATCGCCGCGCAGCTTGCGGTTCCGGCGCGGCGGGCCGGGTGATGCTGGACGAAGGAACATCCGGCCGCGGGACGCTGACCCGTCAGCGGCTCGGCATGCAGCAGCTGTCGCCGCACGGGCTGTCGGAGCAATGGATGCTCGGGTTCTGCGGCGACATCCACTGGCAGCTTCTGTCCGACGCGCTGGGGCAGGAGGGGTTCGGCTTTCGCGCCGTGGATGGCCGCCCGATCTACGCCGCCTTCTGTGCGACGCGGATCGAGCTGACACCGCGGCCCGATCTTCTCGGCGCCGAGCTGACGATCCGCTCGCGGCTTGCCAGCCCCGGCGGAGCGCGCGTCGGGTCGTCGCACGAATTCCGCAGCGGCGGGCAGGTGATTGGCTTGCTGCTGATGCTGTCGACCTTCGTGACCCATGACGCGACCGGCTCCAACCGCCGCATCGTCCGCGCGATGCCCGAGGGCGATTGCGTGCTTCCGGCGGCCGGTCCGGAGCTCATGGCGCTGGATGGGCGGGCGCGGGCGACGTCGAGGGCGCTGCGCAACAGCTCGGTTCATGGCGCGCCGCTGATCACGCCGAATGCCGGTCTTGATTTCAACGCCGTGGGACTTCTCTACTTTCCAAGCTTCACCCGGCTTGTCGAAGCCACGGCCGAAGGCTGCGCTCCGATCCGGATGCGCGAGCTTGTCTACCTCGGAAACCTCGACCGGGGAGAGGCGGTGCAGGTCCGGCGTGACGGCACTGAAACCCTCGTCGCGCGCCGCGACGGGCAGATCATTGCCCGGTCCATCGAGGAGAGGGCGCGCTAGGCCGGCGGTCCGGTCGCAGACCTTTGGCCGAAAGCCCTGTGCGTGTGACGCCTGGCCCCTGGGCTGATGTCTTGCGTCTGCGTGCTGCACTGGCGCTGCAGACGGGCCCAGCGACGCCGATCCCGTGCTGCCGTGTCTTGGCTGAGAGACCGGCGTGTCTCTGGTCGGTCGCAAGACCCGCAAGAGGCGGTAGTGTTGGTGGCCGCCAGCGCGTCGGGGGTCGCGATCAGGCAGAGTCGTCTGGCGCCGTCACCGCAGGCTAGGTGCTCAGCTTCTGCAGCAATTGTTTCAGCTTCTGCGCGTCCCGCCGGCCGAGCTTCTTGTCGAGCGCGGCCTCGTAATCCCGAGCCGCGCGCGTCAGGACGCGAAACGCCTCTTCGCCGGGAGGTCGCAGCGACAGGCGTTCGCTGCGACGGTCCTCGGGGCTGGTGGCGCGGCTCAGGAATCGCTTTTCCTCCAGCGCTCTGACCGCGCGGGACACCTTCGTCTTGTGAATGGAGGCGCGTTCCGAAATCTCCTTGGCGCTCAGTTGACCGTACCGCCCGAGATGGAAAAGGACCCGCCACTCGGTTCGGAGCATGCCGTAGCGGTCGCGGTAATGCGCTGAAAAGAAATCGCTTTGCGCCTCTGCCGCCTGGTTAAGAAGGAACGGCGTGAAGGTCGATAACTCAAAGCTGTCAATGTCATCCATGTTTTTCGGATTCCGCCTTGTTAGTTACAAAAGTAACTAACATCTTCGCATCAATCAGTCGAGGGAGGAGATCGACGATGAACGATCTTAGCAAGATTTCGGGCCTCACCCGCGCCGCCGGCATCAGCGCGCTGCACGAGGGCTACATGCCCGGTTTCGGCAATGATTTCGAAACCGAGGCCCTGCCCGGAGCGCTGCCCGAGGGGATGAACTCGCCGCAGCGCTGCGCCTACGGGCTCTACGGCGAGCAGCTCTCGGGCACCGCCTTCACCGCGCCGAGCCACCAGAACGAGCGCACCTGGTGCTACCGCATCCGCCCGGCGGTGAAGCACACCGGACGCTTCGCCAAGATCGACGTGCCCTACTGGCAGTCGGCGCCGAACGTCGATCCCGACGTGATCAGCCTCGGCCAGTACCGCTGGGATCCGGTGCCGCATTCCGAAGCTGCGCTGACCTGGATCACCGGCATGCGCACGATGACCACGGCGGGCGATGTCTACACGCAGGTCGGCATGGCGAGCCACATCTACCTCGTCACCCAATCGATGCAGGACGAGTATTTCTACTCCGCCGACAGCGAGCTTCTGGTGGTGCCGCAGGAGGGTCGGCTGCGCTTTTGCACCGAACTCGGCGTGATCGACATCGAGCCGAAGGAGATCGCCATCCTGCCGCGCGGCCTCGTCTACCGGGTCGAGCTGATCGACGGGCCGGCGCGCGGTTTCGTCTGCGAGAATTACGGCCAGAAGTTCGAGCTTCCGGGCCGCGGCCCGATCGGCGCCAACTGCATGGCCAACCGCCGCGACTTCAAGACGCCGGTCGCCGCCTTCGAGGATCGCGAGGTGAAGAGCCGCGTGGTGATCAAGTGGCAGGGCCAGTTCCACGAGACCTGGATCGGGCATTCGCCATTGGACGTTGTCGCCTGGCACGGGAATTATGCGCCCTGCAAATACGACCTGCGCACCTATTGCCCGGTGGGGGCGATCCTGTTCGACCACCCGGACCCGTCGATCTTTACCGTGCTGACCGCGCCCTCGGGCGTTGCGGGCACCGCCAATATCGATTTCGTGCTGTTCCGCGAGCGCTGGATGGTGGCCGAGAACACCTTCCGCCCGCCGTGGTACCACAAGAACGTCATGTCCGAGCTGATGGGCAACATCTACGGCGAATACGACGCCAAGCCGCAGGGCTTCGTGCCGGGAGGCATGAGCCTGCACAACATGATGCTGCCGCACGGGCCCGACAACGAGGCGTTCGAGAAGGCGACCTTCGCCGACCTCCAGCCCGGCAAGCTCGACAACACCATGAGCTTCATGTTCGAGACCCGCTTCCCGCAGCACCTGACCCGCTTTGCCGCGAAAGAGGCGCCGCTGCAGGACGATTACATCGACTGCTGGGACAGCCTGAAGAAGCGTTTCGACGGCACGCCCGAGGGCAACTGGGACTGAGACGCCGCTGCCGGAAAGCCAATTCCGGCAGGCCGCGACAGTGCGATGAACAGGGGCCGACGGTCCCGGAAGGAGCTTGAATGAGCTTGATGATGAGCTGGGTGGACAGCGCCAACGTTCCCGGCTGCGACTTTCCCCTCAACAACCTGCCTTACGGCGTGTTCGACGACGGCAAGGGCGCGCGCATGGGCGTGGCGATCGGGGCGTCCGTGCTCGACCTGGCCGCGGTCGATCACCGGCAGGACCCGACGCTGTTCGCGGCGCCGAGCTGGAACGCGGTGATGGCGGCGGGGCCGCAGGTCTGGGCGGCGCTGCGGGCGCGGCTGACCGAGCTGCTCTCAGAGGAGGCGCACCGTGCCGCGGTGGAGCCGCATCTCGTGCCGCTGGCGGAGGTGACGCTGAAGATGCCCTTCGCGGTCAGCGAATACACCGATTTCTATGCCGCCAAGAACCACGCCTTCAACGTCGGCTCGATGTTCCGGGGGCCGGAGAACGCGCTGCCGCCGAACTGGCTGTCGATCCCCATCGGCTATAACGGCCGGGCCTCTTCGGTGGTGGTCTCGGGCACGGATGTCACCCGCCCTTGGGGCCAGCTCAAGGCACCCGATGCCGAGCTGCCCGAGTTCGCGCCCTGCCGGCGCTTCGATCTCGAGCTCGAGATGGGCGCCATCGTCGGCACGCCCTCGCAAGGCATGGTCTCGGTGGCCGAGGCCGACGAGATGATCTTCGGCTACGTGCTGCTCAACGACTGGTCGGCGCGCGACATTCAGGCATGGGAGTACCAGCCGCTGGGCCCGTTCCAGGCGAAGGCCACGGCGACCAGCATCAGCCCGTGGATCGTCACCCGCGCGGCGCTCGATCCGTTCCGGGTCTCGACCCCGGAGCGCGAGCGCCCCTTGCTGCCCTATCTCTCCGAGCCCGGCCCGATGCTCTACGACATCGGCCTCGAGGTGGCGCTGACCCCCGAGGGCGGCAATGAGACGGTGATCGCGCGGACCAACTATTCCGAGATGTACTACTCCGCCGCGCAGCAGCTCTGCCACCACACCAGCAGCGGCTGCGCCATGCGGACCGGCGATCTTCTGGGATCGGGGACGATCTCGGGCGCGGATCCGGACAGCCGCGGCTCGCTGCTCGAGATGAGCTGGGGCGGCAAGGAGCCGATCACGCTGGTGGGCGGCGAGAGCCGCAGCTTTCTCGAGGATGGAGACACCCTGACCCTGCGCGGCGCCGCGCAGGGCGACGGCTACCGCATCGGCTTTGGCGCGTGCACGGGCAGGGTGCTGCCCGCCGTGCCGCAGCCCGACTGGACAAAATAAGGAAGGACACCCCATGGCCAAGGCATTCGCATCACAAGGCGACATGGCAGAAAAGACGATCAGCTTCACGCAGGTGGGCGAGGGGCTCTATGCCTTCACCGCCGAGGGCGATCCCAACACCGGCGTCATCATCGGCGACGAGAGCGTGATGATCGTCGAGGCGCAGGCCACCCCGCGGCTGGCGCGCAAGGTGATCGAGTGCGTGCGCTCGGTGACCGACAAGCCGATCTCGCATCTGGTGCTGACGCATTACCACGCGGTGCGCGTGCTTGGCGCATCGGCCTATGGCGCGCGCGAGATCATCATGAGCGACACCGCCGCGGCGATGGTCGAAGAGCGCGGGCAGGAGGATTGGGACAGCGAGTTCGGCCGTTTCCCGCGGCTGTTTCAGGGCCACGAGGAAATCCCCGGCCTGACCCGCCCGACGACCACCTTCAGCGACCGCATGACCGTGTATCTCGGCAAGCGTCGGGTCGACATCATTCATCTGGGCCGCGCCCACACCGCCGGTGACGCGGTGATCTGGGTGCCCGATCAGGAGGTGATGTTCACCGGCGACATCGTCGAGTTCCACTCGGCCTGCTACTGCGGCGACGGCCATTTCGGCGACTGGCCCGAGACGCTGGCCAATATCGCCGCCTACGAGCCCCAGGCCATCGCGCCGGGCCGGGGCGATGCGCTGGTGGGCGAGGCGGCGGTGGCCGCGGCGCTCGAAAGCACGGCGGATTTCGTGCGCTCGACCTACAAGCCGGTAGAGCGCGTGGTGGCCCGTGGCGGCTCGCTCAAGGAGGCTTGGGACGCGGTGCGCGCAGCCTGTGATCCGAAATTCGCCGATTACGCGATCTACGAGCATTGCCTGCCGTTCAACGTGGCCCGCGCCTATGACGAGGCCCGTGGCATCGACACGCCGCGCGTCTGGACCGCCGAGCGCGACCAGCAGATGTGGGCCGCGCTTCAGGGGTGATCGCCGGTCCGGGCATGGCCCGGCAACCGCTCCGGGGGAGCGGTTGAGGCGATCACGGGCGGAACCCCGGCCAGCCGGTCCGGCCCGCCCCTGACGCGCCACATGACATAGACCGCCGGTCGGGGATCCGCCCCGTCCGGCCCCGGCAGAGGAGAGCCGGGACAGGCCTTGGGAGGAGACAGACCATGCCCGCCTATATCCACGAGACCCAGCCCTTTCTGCACCCGCCCGAGCTTGACGGCGGCCGCACGGGCGCTCCGGTGGCCATCGTCGGCGCCGGCCCCATCGGCCTTGCCATGGCCATCGACCTCGCGCAGAGCGGCATCCGCTCGGTGGTGCTCGACGACAACAACGTGGTCTCGGTCGGTAGCCGGGCGATCTGCTGGGCCAAGCGCACGCTCGAGATCTTCGACCGGCTGGGGGTCGGCGAGCGCATGCTCGAGAAGGGCGTGACTTGGAAGGTCGGGCGGCTGTTCCACGGCGACGAAGAGGTCTACAGCTTCGACCTGCTGCCCGAGGACGGCCACAAGTACCCGGCCTTCATCAACCTCCAGCAATATTACGTCGAGGAGTACCTGCTCGACCGCGCCCGCGCCTTCCCCGAGCTGATCGACCTGCGCTTCCTCTCCAAGGTCGTTGACCATAAGGCGAGCGAGACCGGCGTGACGCTGACCGTCGAGACCCCGGAGGGCGCCTACGAGCTCGAGGCAGACTGGCTTCTTGCCTGCGACGGGGTGGGCTCGGCCACGCGCGAGCGCATGGGGCTCGATTTCACCGGCCAGACCTTTCAGGAGCAGTTCCTGATCGCCGATATCGAGATGGAGCAGAGCCCGTTCGGCGATCACGGCGTGGCCGAGCGCTGGTTCTGGTTCGACCCGACTTTCCACCCGGGCAAGTCGGCGCTGTTGCACATGCAGCCCGACAATCTCTACCGCATCGACCTGCAGCTCGACGTCGATGCCGATGCCCGCGAGGAAGCCAGCGAGGCGAAAGTGCTGCCGCGGATCCGGGCGATCGTCGGCGACCGTCCGTTTCGCCTCGACTGGCTGTCGGTCTACAAGTTCCGCTGCATCAAGCTCGACCGTTTCGTGCATGGCCGGGTGATCTTTGTCGGCGACAGCGCCCACGTGGTGAGCCCGTTCGGCGCGCGCGGCGGCAATGGCGGCATTCAGGATGTCGACAACTTAGGCTGGAAGCTCGCCATGGTGCTGAAGGGCGAGGCCGACGAGAGCCTGCTCGAAAGCTACCACGAGGAACGCTCGCACGGCTCGGCCGAGAACATCCTCAACTCGGCCCGCTCGACCAATTTCATGACCCCGAAGACCCCGATCGAGGCGCTGTTCCGCCGCGAGACGCTGCGCATGGCGCATGACCAGCCCTTCGCACGCCGGCTGATCAACTCGGGCCGCCTGTCGCAGCCCTGCTCGCTCGAGGGCTTTGCCCTGCAGACGCCGGGCGAGGCGCCGCTGCGCCCCGGCCAGCCGATGCTCGATGCGCCGGTGGGCAATGGCTGGCTGCTGCCGCTGGTGCAGGGGCAGTTCACCCTTGTGGGCTTTGGCGAGATCGAGCTGCCCGATATCGGCCTGCGCCGCCTCGGCATCGGCCAGGGCGGGCGCGGCTACGAGACCCATGGCGACCGCAGCGGATATGCCTTGCAGCGCTACGGAACCGGCATCGCCTATCTCGTCCGGCCCGACGGCCACGCGGCGGCGGTGTTCCACGACGAGGTGCCGGTCGCGGCGCTGAAAGCGGCGCTCGACCGCGCCATGGGGCGCAGCCGCGAAAAGGAGATGGTGTGATGCGCGAGACCTTCGAGACCGGCTTTGGCACACGCGGCGACGAGGCCTACGAGGCGCTGATGGCGGCGCATGAGGGGCTCGACGAGGCGGCGAGCCACGCGCTCAATGCCCGCCTCGTGCTGCTGCTGGCCAACCGGCTGGGCGACGTGGATGAGCTGAAGCTGCTGTTTGAGACCGCGCGCTCCTATGCCTGAGGCGGTGCTTTACGACTACTGGCGCTCGACGGCGAGCTGGCGGGTGCGCATCGCGCTGAACCTTGCCGGGCTGGCGTGGGAGAGCCGCTCCGTCGACCTCGTCGCGGGCGAGCAGCGCGGCCGGGCGCATCTGGCGCGCAACCCGCAGGCGCTGGTGCCGGTGCTCGAGATCGACGGGCTGCGGCTGACCCAGAGCCTCGCCATGCTCGACTACCTCGAGGAGACCGGCCGGCTGACGCTGCGTCCGGAGGCTCCGGCAGAGGCGGCAAGGATGCGCGCCATCGCGCAGGCCATCGCCTGCGACATCCACCCGTTCTGCAACCTGCGCGTCGCCGCTCACGCGGTGGCGCTGACGGGCCGCGAAGAGACCCGCGCGGACTGGATGCGCCATTTCATCCGCCCCGGGCTCGAGGCGGTCGAGGCGATGCTCGACCCGGAAGGGCCCTATTGCCTCGGGGCAGAGCTGAGCCAGGCGGATCTGTGTCTGATCCCGCAGCTCTACAACGCCGCGCGCTGGGGTGTTGCGGTGGACGACCTGCCGCGCATCGCTCGCGTCGTCGCGGCGTGCGGAAGGATCGACGCCTTCCGCCGCGCCGCGGCGGAGGCGATGAAACTCGTCACGGCGTGACCACGCCTGGGTGACCGACGCGGCGCCTACTCTCAAGACGGATGGCTTGGGGGCGGCGTTGAAGACCGGGCTTTTCGTACCGGCCCCGAGCGCGCGGCGCGCCCTCCGAGCCCGACCTCGCCGCTCCCGGGAGGCACGAAAGCCCCGGCGCGGATCGCAACCGGGGCTCTGAGGGTCAGATCCGCATCCGGGGCACGTCATGCGGGTCGAGCCGCAGCTCGATCAGCAAGGGTCGGTCGCGGGTCTCGATGGCGTCGATCGCCGCCTCCAGATCCGCCTCCGAGCGCACCACCAGCCCGCGTCCGCCCAGCGAGGTCGCGACCTCGGCAAAACAGGGCCAGTCGAACTCGGTCAGCGCCGGGTCCATCTGCCGGTCGAGGAACTGGATGTGCTCGGCGCCGTAGGCGCTGTCGTTGCACAGGATCACCACGAGATCCTGCTTCAGGCGCACGGCGGTGTTGAACTCGGTCAACCCGCCCATCATGAAGCCGCCATCGCCCGAGAACAGCACCACGGGCCGTTTCGGCGCGGCGATGCCGGCGCCGATGGCCTCGGGCAGGCCAAGGCCGATGGAGCCGAAATTCGCCGTCACCACAAAGCTTCGTGGATCCGGCACCGAGACCCGGCACCAGACCTCGGTCATGAAGCGGCCGCCATCCGTGACGAGGATGCGGTCCTCGGGCAGGGCGCGCTCGAGCCGTTCGATGGCGGGCACGTACTTGATGCAGCCCTCGGCGACCTTGCCCCGGTGGTCCGGGGCATGGCGGCGCAGGGTCTGGGGGGCGAGCTCGGGTGTGAAACCCGAGGCCGGGATCTCGGCCTCGTCGAGCCAGTGCACGAAATTGTCGGCGGTGAGACCGGCATCGGCCACCAGCGCCGCATCCGGGTGCACGCTGCGCCCCAGCGCGCGCGGGTCGGTGTCGACCTGCACCAGCCGTTTGCCATCGGTGAGCTTGCCGCGGTCGGTGGTGAAATCGTGCAGCCCGGCGCCGAAGCAGACGATGCAGTCGGCCTTGGCGATGACGTCATAGGCGGCGGGCGTGCTCAGCGTGCCGAAAATGTCCATGTCGTAGGGATGGCCGCGGAACAGCCCCTTGGCCTTGAGCGTGGTGGCCAGAGGCGCCTCGAGCCGGTCCGCCAGCCGGATGATTTGGTCGCGGGCGTCGATGGCGCCGCTTCCGGCGAGGATCACCGGGCGCCGGGCCGAGGCGATCATGCCGATCGCCTGATCCAGCGCATCGCCCTCGGGCACATAGCTGCGGGTTTCAAACACGCTCAGGACATGGGCCGTGTCGTGCGCCTCCTGCCACATGAAATCGGCGGGCATGTTGAGCACCACCGGGCGGCGCTCGACCTGCGCGCGATAGAAGGCGCGGGCGACATCGCGGGCCACGGTCTCGGGGCTGCGCATCTGCTCGAAGCCGGCACCGGTGGCCTTGACCACCTCGCGCTGGTCGATGCCCTGCAGGTGGCGCGGGTTCGACACCGGCGTGTCGCCGGCCAGCAGGACCATCGGGATCTGCCCCCGCGCGCCCTCGGTCAGCGCGGTCACGCAGTTGGTCAGGGCCGGGCCGTGGGTGACGGTGGCCACGCCCACCTTACCGGCCACATGGGCCCAGGCCAGCGCCATGAGCACCGAACTGCCTTCGTGCGCCGCAGGCACGAAGCGCCCGCCGCACCGGCGCGCGAAATGGTCTGCGATGAACAGGTTGGCATCGCCCATCAGGCCGAACATCGTGTCGATGCCGTGGTCGCGCACCGCCTGCGCGATGGCCTGATGCACATGGGTCCGGGTCACGTTGGTCGCGTCAAGCATGGGTGTCCTCCCTTTGCCTGAGGATACCGCGAGAGCTCTGCGCCATGTGTGCATGTTGAGGCGGGATGGTGTCGATTAATGCGCGAGGAGTGGCCAATTCTGGTCTTCGATGCAAATATCGTGCAGTGATAGGCTGGAGCTTGCACAGGAGGGCGCGATGCCGCTCGATCGCTACGATCACCAGATTCTTGATGCGCTGCAGCGCGACGGGGCGCTGACCAACGCCCAGCTGTCCGAGCGGGTGAACCTTTCGGCCTCGCAATGCTCGCGCCGTCGGTCGGCGCTGGAGGCGGCGGGCTACATCGAGGGCTACCGGGCGCGGCTGAACGCCGACAAGC
Source organism: Salipiger sp. (assembly GCF_059781815.1). NCBI lineage: Bacteria > Pseudomonadati > Pseudomonadota > Alphaproteobacteria > Rhodobacterales > Roseobacteraceae > Salipiger > Salipiger sp. The sequence goes on from NZ_JBYNAH010000097.1 coordinate 11,919, forward strand.
TCGGGCTCGGCATCCGCGTCGTGATGCGCGTCAACCTGCGGGCCCACGGCAAGGATGCCGACAGCCATTTCTCGCGCTGGACCCGCGCCCAGCCCGAGGTGCAGGCCGCGTTCTCGGTCTCTGGCGATGCCGATTACGTGCTGCATGTCCGAGCACGCGATCTCGGCAGTTTTTCGGATTTCCTGCACGACCGGCTTCTGGTCCAGCCAGAGGTCGCGCAGGTGCGCTCGGACTTCGTTCTGCGGACCCTCAAGGACAGCGACGCGCTGGATCTCGACCCCTAGCGGCGCTTTGGCCGGCCCGGGAGCGGCTTGCGATACGGCGCTCGCGCCCCACGGACCGCCTCTTCGGTGGTGTGGATTTCTTTGGAGCGATTGCAACGCCGGCTGGAGGCGATGGGACCGGGGCGCCCGGCCCAAGTGCGGGGTTTTTGATGACCGACCGGCGCGAAGACCGGAGCGTTTGCAGGAAATGAGCGTTTTCAGAGCGCTAGTGTGGCGATTTGCCCTTCGAATTGCCGTTCGTAAGAGTCGCTTCCCAAAACTGGTGCTGCTAGACTAGTGTCGGAATTATCTTGCCTATCCAAAGAATTGAACTGTCGCAGACAGAGGTGGGTCGCCACATGTTAAGGGACAACCACAAGGCCATTCGTTTCGGGCTTCTCTTGTTGGCCGCGATCGGGCTGGCCGCCTGCAACGAGGATGAGGCAGAGAGCGCCTCGCAGGCCGCCGCACTCCCGTCCGTCGTCGTGGCCGAGGTGGCCGAGCGTGACGTGGTCGAGACCGAGCGCTTCATCGGCAGGGCCGAGGCGGTCGACACGACCGACCTGCGCGCCCGCGTCGAAGGTTTTCTTGAGGCGCGTCTCGCCAGCGACGGTGACCGCGTCGCCGAAGGGGACACGCTGTTCAGGATCGAACCGGCGCCCTACGAGGCGGCGCTCGCGCAGGCAGAGGCGTCGGTCGCCGAGGCGGAGGCGGCGCTGCAACTCGCCGAGGTCGACCTGGCGCGCAGCACCCAGCTGCTCGAGCGGGACACCATCTCGCAGGCCGATTACGATGCGGCGGTCGCCAATCGCGCCACCGCCGAAGCGCGGCTTCAGGCCGCGGAGGCGCGGCGTCACGAGGCCGAGATCCGACTCGGCTACACCGAGATGAAGGCGCCGTTCGACGGTCGCATCGGCCGCATCGAATTCAGCCAGGGCGAAGTGGTGGGCCCGGCCAGCGGGACGCTGGCGAACATCACCCGAATGTCTCCGATCAACGTTGCCTTCGGGCTGTCGGAGCGCGATCTGGTCGCACTGATCGACTGGGCGGGCGAAGAGACCCGTGACGTCGGCACCGGCGAGGCGGTTCTGGTGCAGGTGCAGCTGCCGACCGGGCGCATGTTCGACGAAGAGGGCCGGGTGGTCTTCATCGACAACCGCATCGATCCGGCCACCGGGACGATCACCCTGCGGGCCGAGTTCGACAACGTCTCCGAGACCCTCGTCCCGGGCATGTTCGTCAATGTCCAGATCGGGCGTCGCGAGCCCGAGATCCGCAACATCCTGCCGCAGGCGGCGCTGCAACAGGACCAGCAAGGCAGCTACGTGCTGGTGGTCGGCGAGGGCGATCTGGTCGAGCAGCGCTACGTCCAGCTCGGCGCCAATATCGGCACCGACGTGGTGATGCTGTCGGGCGCCGAAACCGGCGAGCGGGTGATCGTCGAAGGTTTGCAACGGGTCCGCGCCGGGCAGCCGGTCGATCCGGTGCCCGTGGCCGGGGCCGCCACGACGGAGGAATAGGCCGTGTTCTCGTCCTTCTTCATCGACCGTCCGAAATTCGCTCTGGTCATCTCTCTCGTGATTTCGCTGTTCGGGATCATTTCCTACCTGACCCTTCCGGTCGAAAAGTTCCCCGACATCACGCCGCCCGAAGTCAACGTTTCCACGGCCTTCCTCGGGGCCAGCGCCACCACGATCGAAGAGTCGGTGGCCGCGCCCCTTGAGGAGCAGATCAACGGCGTCGACGACATGATCTACATGTCCTCGAGCAGCGCCGATTCCGGGCTCTACAACCTGACCGTCACCTTCGCGGTCGGCACCGATCCCGACATCGCGACCGTCAACGTGCAGAACCGGGTGTCGCAGGCCAACAGCGCACTGCCGGCCGACGTGGTGCGCAACGGCGTCTCGACCAGCAAGTCGAGCAGCAACATGCTGCTCATGGTGACGCTTTATTCCGAAGACGGCAGCTATGACGAGCTGTTCCTGTCGAACTACGCCAATATCAACCTGCGCGATCCGCTCGCCCGGGTGCCGGGCGTCGGCCGCGCCGACGTTCTGACCAACCTGAAATACTCGATGCGGATCTGGATGGATCCCGAGCGGCTCGCGGCGCTCGGCATGACGCCGAGCGATTTCATCGCGGCGATCAAGGATCAGAACGCCATCGTGCCCGCAGGCACCGTCGGCGCCCCGCCGGGGGGCGACAATCCGCAGCTGACCTACACCGTCACAGCGCAGGGCCTTCTGGCCGCGCCCGAGGAGTTCGAGAAGATCGTGCTGCGCTCGGGGGTCGAGGGCGCGCAGGTGACCGTGGGCGATGTTGCGCGGGTCGAGCTGGGCTCGCAGTTCTACACCTATTCGGGCTCGTTCAACGGCGTGCCGTCGTCGGTGATCGGGGTCTATCAGGCACCGGGCGCCAATGCCGTCGCGGTTTCGGAAGGGGTGATCTCGACCATCGAGCGCCTCGCCGAAACCCTGCCCGAGGGCATGAGCTATGCGGTCACCTACAACAACACCGATTTCATCGAGAGCTCGATCAACGACGTGATCCAGACGCTGCTGCTGGCGCTCGTTCTGGTGCTTGCGGTGGTCTACATCTTCCTCGGCAGCTGGCGCGCGACGCTGGTGCCGGCGGTCGCCATCCCGGTGTCGCTGATCGGCGCCTTCGCGGTGATGCAGGCGGCGGGCATGAGCCTCAACACGATCTCGCTCTTCGCGCTCGTGCTGGCCATCGGCATCGTGGTCGACGACGCCATCGTGGTGGTCGAGAACACCGAGCGCCTGATCGCCGAGGGGCTCGCGCCGAAAGACGCCACCCGGCAGGCCATGCGCGAGGTCACCGCGCCGGTGATCGCCACCACGCTGGTGCTGCTGGCCGTCTTCGTGCCGGTCACCTTCATGCCGGGCATCACCGGCAAGCTCTACAGCGAGTTCGCGGTCACCATCTCTGGCGCGGTGGTGATTTCATCGCTCAACGCGCTCACCCTCTCGCCGGCGCTCTGCAGCCTGATCCTGAGGCCGCGCAAGGGCGAGCCGCGCGGCCTGCTGCGCGTCTTCGAGGGCGCGATCTCGATCACCCGCAACGGCTATGTCGGCATCGTGTCGCGGCTCGCGCGGATATCGATCATCGGCCTGATTCTGGTCGGCGTGGTGCTGTTCGGGCTTGGCGGGCTGTCGCGCGTCGCGCCCACGGGCTTCATCCCCAACGAGGATCAGGGCACCTTCGCCATCGACATCCAGCTGCCCGACGCCGCAACGCTGGCGCGCACCGAGGCGGTCTCGCGCGAGGTCGGAGAGATCGTTGCCGAGACTCCGGGCGTGAAAGAATACGTCACCGTGAACGGCTTCTCGATCCTCTCGGGCGGCGCGGCGGCCAACGGCGCCTTCCTCGCCGTGGTGCTCGATCCGTGGGACGAGCGCGCCGATCCCGAGCTGCACGCCGAGGCGATCCGTGCGCGGGTCGAGCGCCGTCTGCAGCAGATCCCGCGCGCCTCGATCATCACCTTCAGCCCGCCGCCGATCCCCGGCCTCGGCAGCGGCGACGGTGTCACCCTGCAGATCCAGCAGACCGGCGCCGGCACGCCGCAAGACCTCGACGCGGTGGTCAAGTCGATGATCTTCGCCGCCAACCAGCGCGACGAGATCGCCCGCAGCTACACCACCTTCCGGGCCAACGTGCCGCAGCTCTTCGTCGATCTCGACCGCGAGCGGGCCAAGGCGCTGGGGGTGAACGTCTCCGAGGTCTTCACCGCGCTTCAGGCCTATCTCGGCTCGGTCTATGTCAACGACTTCAACCTGTTCGGACGGGTCTATCAGGTCAAGATCCAGGCCGAGGGCGGCTTCCGCGATACCGCCGACGATATCGCCGATCTCTATGTGCGCTCGCAGGCCGGAGAGATGGTGCCGCTGCGCACGCTGGTCACGGTCGAAAACACCGTCGGGCCGATGAACCTGCCGCGCTACAACCTCTACCGCGCCGCTGCGCTGACCGCGAACACCAATCCCGGCTACTCGACCGGGGATGCAATCGCCGCGCTCGAAGAGGTCGCGGCCGCGACCCTGCCGCCGGGCTACAGCTTCGAATGGACCGGCTCGGCCCTGCAGGAGCAGGAGGCGGGCGGCATCGTGATCGTCATTCTCGGGCTTGCGGTGGTCTTTGCCTATCTCTTTCTCGTCGCCCAGTACGAGAGTTGGTCGATGCCGCTGGCGATCCTGCTCACCGTGCCACTGGCGCTCTTGGGGGCCTATGTGGCGGTGCTGATCGCGGGGCGCGACGTCAACCTCTACACCCAGATCGGGATGATCATGCTGATCGGGCTCGGCGCCAAGAACGCCATCCTGATCGTCGAGTATGCGATGCAGCTGCGTGCCTCTGGCAAGTCGATCTTCGATGCCGGCACCGAGGCGGCGCGGCTGCGCTTCCGGGCGGTGATGATGACAGCCCTGTCCTTCCTGTTGGGTGTGGTGCCGCTGGTCGTGGCCTCGGGCGCCGGTGCGGGCAGCCAGCAGGCCATCGGCATCGCGGTGTTCGGCGGCATGGCGTTTGCCAGCACCTTCGGGGTCATTCTCACGCCGATCCTCTACGTGGCGCTGCAGGCCGGGCGCGAGAAGGTCGCGGGGCACTATGCGGGCCTTCATGGCAGCGCGTCCGAGGCGGCGGAGCCCGCCGCCGCCGATCCCGGCGACGCAAGCTGATCCTCTCCGCCGCCCCGGGCGGTCCCGAACGCCGTGGTCGCGTCTCTAGAAGGGACTCCTGCCCGACCCTGAGGCTGCGCGCGGCGGGCGGAAGGGGCAGGGCGCACGTCGGAGCGTGTGGCTGGATGTCGGGGTGCGGGAGCCGTGTGAGGCGCTCCGCTAGCCTCAACGAGGCCCCCGGCGCTTCGACCCACGTTGGCCCCCGGGATGCGAGATCGGGCAGATCCCGCCGCCTGCCGCGGGGTCAGCGAAGAAAAAATCGAAAAACTGCAAAAACCCTCTTGCGCATCCGGGCAACCAGATCTAAATCAGCGCTCCACGGCGACGATGAAACGGCGCCGGACACAAGACTTCGAGAGGTATCCGGGCGGGCGCGCCGCTAAGTTAGGGCGCACTGGTCTGGTTTTTGTCTCTCACGCTGTTTGACATTGCTAAT
>NZ_JBYNAH010000098.1:0-17162 GCF_059781815.1 Salipiger sp.
CCGCTCGACGCCGAGCTGGCGCGGCTGCTGGCGCTGCCGGGGCTGGTGCTGCACCTGCGCAAGCGGCTGGGCCGTGACGTCACCCTCGACGGGCTGCGCGCGCAGTTCGCTGCGGTGCTGCTGGCACCGGGCTGCCAGGAGGGGCGGCCCTGGGATGTCGCTGGCGCGGTGCCGAGCGATCATCGCGAGGGGCTGGCGCTGCTGCGCGAGTTCATGGATCACGGCCGCTTCCCCGAGGCACGGCGGGTGATCGTGCATGGCGGCGGCAACACCGCGATGGATCTCTGCCGGCTGATGAAACGCGCCGGTGCCGAGCAGGTGACGCTGGTCACCGCGTCGGGGCTGCCCGGCCCGGGTACCGCGCCGGGCGACGTGATCAACGTGGTGCCGCGCGAGCTTGAGGAGGCGCTCGAGGAGGGCGTCGAGATCATCGACCACGCCACCATCGGGCGGCTGATCATGAAGGGCAGCCGCGTGACCGGCGTCGAGGTGGTGAGCCTGCGCAAGCTGGCCGGTGGCGACGGGCGCAGCCATCGCGTCGCCTTCGAGGGCACCGAGCGCATCCTTTCCGCCGACATGGTGATCCCCTGCATCGGCGAGGAGGTCGATGCCCATGGGCTCTCAGGGCTGGTGCGGGACGGGTTCCTGCGCCCCTCGGACGGGGCGGGGACGCTCGCGGCCGGGGTCTATGCCATTGGCGACGCGACCGGGCGCAGCGGCACCGTTGCCGCCGCCATCGGCGACGGCCGCCGCGCCGCCGAGGCGCTGGCGCTGCGGCTTGCCGGGGAGGCGCCTGCAGCGGACGACCGCCCGGTGCTCGGAGCAGACGGGCTGAACCCGCGCTACTACGGCGGTGCATCCGGGCCGCGCATCCCCAAGCTGCCGGTGGCGGCGCGGGATTTCGACAGCGAGATCGAGGGCGACATCGGCCGCGCCGCGGCGCTCGCGGAGGCGCAGCGCTGCCTGTCCTGCGGCAACTGCCTGGCCTGCGACAATTGCTGGACCTTCTGCCCCGACAACGCGGTGATCAAGACCGAGGAGCTGGCCCGCGACGGCTCGCACTATCTCTTTGATCTCGATTACTGCAAGGGCTGCGGGCTTTGCGCGCAGGAATGCCCGACGGGGTATATCCGTATGGTGCCGGAGGACGGCTGAGGCTCTGCTGCCGTCGGTGGGGCAGGGAGGGGGCCAGCCCCCTCTTGGCGCTGTGCGCCAATTCACCCCCGAGGTATTTTGGAACCAGAGAAGACATGGGCGCTGCGCCCCTGGCTTCTCTTCGTCAAAAATACTCCCGCCGGAGGCAGGCCGTCCGGTAGGGCCGGGACGCAGGCCGGGGCAGGGCGCGGGGCTGAAGCATGAAAAGACCGCCCCGCGCAGAGCGGGACGGTCATCGGTCTGACCTGGCCGCGCTCAGGCGGCTTTGCGGATTTCCGGCTTGTCCTGCGCCTCGATGAAGGTCTTGTGCAGGGCCTTGATCACCGGCTTCAGGATGTCGCGCTCCATGATGAACTGAACGTCCACATTGCGCGGGCCCTGGCTTGCGCCAATGGCCTCGAGCCCTTCCTCGGCGATTGCCACAAGGCCGCGTTGCAGGCAGGACAGCCCGCTGAGATCGCGGCCGATGACCGAGGCCATCGACAGGGTGCGCGACGAGATCCGCGCCGAGGGGTAGAGCTTCTCAAGATCCTTCTCCACGCGACGCATCGATTTCAGCGAGGCATCCACGTAGTGCGTGATGGTGTTGGCGTTCGACACTTTCGAGACGATCCGCACGTCGTGCCGTGTCAGCACGTCGAGGATTGCCGCGTCGTAGCCCTTCACGCCGACCATGTCCTGCTCGAAGAGCTCCAGCGCGATGATATCGAGCCCGGTGACGATCTCTACCGCCGAGCTTTCCGCCGGCTGGTCGTCGATCAGCGTGCCAGGGTCCTTGGGCTCGAAGGCGTTGGTCACGCGCAGCGGCACGTCGGCCTGACGCAGGGTCTTGGCGGCTTTCGGGTGGATCGCCTCCATGCCCATGTTCGACAGCTGATCGGCCACGTCGTAATTGGTCCGGCCGAGCTTGCGCACGGCGTCTTGGCCCACGAGGTTGGGATCCGCCGAAGAGAGGTGGAACTCCTTGTGGATGATCGCCTCGCGCGCGCCGGTGAGGGCGGCGAGATGCGAGAAGGTGACCTCGGAATAGCCGCGGTCGAACTCGCGCATCAGGCCTTCCTTGCACTGGGCGTAGCCGGTGACGATCGGCATCTCGGTCATCGGGTCGACGCCGTCGAGGGCGCCGAGGATGCGTTCCTCGAGACTGACGTCGCCATCGCCGCGCCAGCCGCTGAGATCCACCAGCCGGGCATCGACGCCGGCACGCTGCAGCATCAGCACCGTGACATAGGCCGAATGCGCCTCGCCGAGACCGGAGAGCAGCTCGCGGGTCTGCAGCATGTGCTCGGACAGGCGGAAGTGGCCGTAGGAGCAGACGCGGGCGAGATCGATCAGGCAGTTGCGCGCGCCGTCGATGCGGGTGCGCACGAAATCAGTGGCCTGCTGGATGTCGGCCGGATGCTCGAGGATCGACGTATGCGCCTCGATCATCGCGTTGGCGACGCGGTTCAGCGCGTCGTGCCAGCCATGGGTGTTGTCACTCTCGGCGAACTGCCCGTAGACGCCGGGTTCGCCGGTCTTCTTGTGCTCGAGCAGCAGGTTGGTGATGCCGCCGAAGGCGGAGACCACGAAGATACGGCCATAAAGCTCGGCACCTTCGCGACCGCCGATCAGCAGCGTGTCGCGCAGTTCGTCGAGGCGGGACATCGACGTCCCGCCAATCTTTTCAACCGTATGATGGGCCATGGCTTACGCCACCTCCTCGGCCGGCGCGTAGGAGCCGTCTTCACGGTGCACTTCGTTGCCGGTGACCGGCGGGTTGAAGCAGCAGGCCATGTGAAGCTCTTCCTCGGCGCGCAGGATGTGCTTGTCGTGCAGGTTCAGCGCATACATGACGCCGGGCTTGATCTCATGCGTCTCGCCGGTGGCGATATCGGTGATCGAGCCCTTGCCCTTCATGCAGTAGACGCTCTCGAAGTGGTGCTTGTAGTGGAACGTGTGCTCCGAGCCGGCTTCGAGAATGGTGATGTGGAACGAAAAGCCCATGCCGTCCTGCGCCAGCAGCATCCGGGTGGAGGTCCACTTGGCGTCGGCCACGTGCTTGTCGGTGTTTTTCAGGTCGTTGAAGTCACGAACGATCATGTCGGTTACTCCGCTGCAATCTTGGTTGTTTCGGTGAGGGCGGCACGGGTGGCGTCGCGCAGGATTTCGAACCCTTTCGCGAACTGCTCTTCCGTGGTGGTCAGCGGTGCGAGCACCTTGACCACCTCGTCATGCGCGCCCGAGGTCTCGATGATGAGGCCGCGTTTGAAGGCTTCGGCACAGATGTCGCCGGCGAGATCACCGTTGCCCACGTCGACGCCGCGCATCAGGCCGCGGCCCTTGAGGCGGGCGCCGTCGACCATGTCGGCAATCGAGGTCAGGCCGATCTCGACGATGCGGGCCTTCTTCTGGATCTCATGCTGGAAGGTGTCGTCCTTCCAGAACTTCTCCAGCGCCACGCGGGCGGTGACGAAGGCGTGGGTGTTGCCGCGGAAGGTGCCGTTGTGCTCGGCAGGCTTCCACACGTCGAGCTCCGGCTTCACCAGCAGGGCGGCGAAGGGCAGGCCCATGCCCGAGAGCGATTTCGCCAGCGGGATGAGATCCGGCTCGATGCCGAACTCTTCAAAGGAGAAGAACGTGCCGGTGCGGCCAATGCCGGCCTGGATGTCGTCGGCGATGAGCAGCGCGCCGTGCTTCTTGGCGAGCTTGGCGATGCCCTGCATCCATTCCTTGGAGGCTGCGTTGAGACCGCCTTCACCCTGGACCGGCTCCACCAGGAAGGCGGCGGGGGCGTCGAGGCCCGAGGACGGGTTGTCGAGCATCCACTCGATCTGTTTCAGCGTGTCCACACCGTCGCCGAAGGCGCCGTCATAGGGCATGTGGGTGACGCCCTGCAGGGGCATTGAGCCACCGTCGCGCTTGCCGGAATTGCCGGTCGCGGCGAGGGCGCCCATGGTCATGCCGTGGAAGCCGTTGGTGAAGGCCACGATGTTGTGGCGGCCGGTGGTCTTGCGCGCCAGCTTCATCGCCGCCTCGACGGCGTTGGTGCCGGTGGGGCCGACCATCATCACCTTGTGGTCCATGCCGCGCGGCTCGAGGATGATCTCCTCAAAGGCGGTCAGAAAGGCTTCCTTCTGGTCGGTATGCATGTCGAGCCCGTGGGTCACGCCGTCGTTCGAGATGTGCTCGATCAGCGCAGCCTTCATGTCGGGGTCGTTGTGACCGTAGTTCAGCGACGAGCAGCCGGCGAGAAAGTCGATATACTCGCGGCCTTCGGCGTCGGTGAGGATCGAGCCGCTGGCCTTCACGAAGCTGGTCGGGAAGCTACGGCAGTAGGAGCGCGCTTCGCTTTCGCGGCGCGTGTAGATATCGCGTGTCATGAGATGTCCTTTCGGGACTTCAGAAATCAGGAAAGTTCGACGGGGCGACGGATCAGGCGGCTGCGGCCAGCTCTTCTTCCATCTCCGGCAGGGTGATCGTCACCATGTGCTCGGTGTCGTGCTGCCCGTCGAAGTGAACGTCTTTCTTGTAGTGGGGCTCGTCGCTGAGCTCGCCGCCGATGGAGCGGGCGAAGCTGCGGAAGAGGCCCCAGGACGCGTCGTTGTCCTTGGTGATGGTGGTCTTCAGCTCAGCCGCGTCGCTGCATTCCTCGCGTTCGACGAGGTGGGTCAGCATCTTGCGACCAAGGCCCAAACCGCGCGCCTTGGGGCTCACGGCGACCTGCCACACGAAGTAGGCGTCCTTGTTGGGGATCATGTGACCCGAGATCCAGCCGACGACATCGCCGTCGAGCTCGGCCACAACGCAGGTGTCACGGAAGTGCTCCGCCTGAACGAGGTTGCAGTACATCGAGTTCTCGTCGAGCGGCTTGCACGCGCGCACCAGCTCCCAGATGGCGGCGCCATCGGTGGCCTCGGGCTTGCGGAGCAGGAGGTTGTCCTGCTTGGACGTGAAGCTGTCTTTCGGCATCGGGTCAGGTCCCTCTCGGTTGCTTTGAAAGGTAAACTAAGCGAGGCCCGGTAAAGTTTCAACCGCCTAAGTATTTTTTCGGGGAAAGTTGCCTGTATTATGTAAATCAACTGTTTTTCAGTCGTTTGCGCAGGGCTATTGAAAGCTGATCGCGAAGCATTATCCTTAGGAGCCTGAAGATTTCGAGGGAGATGCTTAGCCGATTGAAGTATCCTCCCGTTTCATGCAACAAAGGGCCATTCCTCAATTCTGCCCCAAGATCAGCGAGGCATGGGTCCGATGGATCGAACGGATGACAGCTTGATTGCCCTGCGGCGGATTCTGAGAGCCACCGAGCTTTACGAACGGGACCTGGCGAGTGCCGCCGGGGTCACGCCGGCAAAGCTGCGGGTGATGCAGATCGTGCAGATGAAGGGCGGGACGACCACGCCCAAGGCGCTGGCGACCCAGATGGGCGTGAGCCAGGCCACGATCACCGGGCTGGTCGACAAGCTGGTGAAGGACGGCATGGTCCGTCGCGCGCAATCCAGCACCGACCGCCGACAGATCAACGTCGCTCTGAGCGAAAAGGGCGAGGCGACGCTCGACCGTGCGCCCGACGCCCTGCAGCAGCGCTTCGTACGCGAGTTCGAGCGGCTCGAGGACTGGGAACAGGCGCAGCTGCTGTCCTCGCTGGAACGGGTGGCCGCCATGCTCGACGCCCGCGACATCGATGCCTCGCCGGTTCTGACAGTCGGCGCGCTCGATCACGACAAGCGCGCCAACTGAGCGGCGGCGTCAGAGCAGGGCGCGGATCGGCTCGAGCAGCCCCTTGGTGCGCAGCGTGCGCACCGGATAGTTCTCGTCGTTGATGATCTGGTCGATGGTGAAGCCGGGCTCGATCTTGGCCAGCTTCACCGCCGTCTCCTGCGCCTTGTCGAGCTGACCGTCGAGCGCGTAGAGTGCCAGAAGATGCCGGTGCGCCGGACGTGACAGCGGCGCGGCGCGGGCCGCCGCCTCGCCGGCCTCGATGGCCTCGTGGGGGCGGTTGCAGGCGATGGCGATGATGCAGTGCCCCATGTCCCACCATTGCTTGAAGGGCGAGCTGCGCGCGATGGCGCGGGCGCGGGCAGAGGCATCGAAGGCCGAGGCCACGTCGCCCTTCAGCATGTTCGCCTCGGCCAGCGATTTCCATGCAAAGGCCGAGGCCGGGTTTCGGTTCACCGCCGTGTCGGCCAGCTCGAAAGCGCCCGCCGCGTCGCGCTGGGCGGTGCCGCGGACCTTCGAGATCAGCGCATGCACCAGCGCGTTGTCCTGCGAGTCCTCCATGGCGCGGTAATTCAGCGCGATGGCCTCCTCGCGCAGCGCCTCGCGGTCGTCTTCCAGCAGCTCCAGCAGCTGGATCATCCGCACCATGCTGCTCCAGGCGAGGTAGATGCCGTTGCCGTCAAGCTCATGCGCCTGCTTGAGCAGCGAGTAGGCCTCGCGCAGCGCGTCGCGCTCGAAGCTGAACATGCGGTACATGCTGAGGCGCGACAGCGCCGTCGCGCGGCTCTCGGGGCGGTTGGTGTCGAGCACCTGCGGCAGCTTGCCGATGATGCAGTCCGCCGCCTCGAAGACCAGCTTGGCGACGATCTCGTCGCTGCGCAGGATCGCCTCGAGATGGGTCACCGCCTGCATCTTGGAATAGAGGATGCGCCCGCTCGGCACGTGCAGCCCCTTGACGAAGAGGGTGTGGCCGTCGGTCGTCTTGAGGATGTCGCAGGTGAGGGAGATGTCGCTCACCGGCAGCTCGGCGGGATGGTCGGGATCGTTGGCCTGCCGCCAGGCGCGGATCTGCTCGGCGATGTTCTCGCCGATCTGGTTGGCGAGGATGTCGGCCATGATGTTGGCGCCATCCTCGGCCGGCGCCGCCGAGCGGCAATGGATCAGAACGCCCTTTGCCTGCTTGGGCTCGGCCTGTGAAAGGCGCGCCTGCAGGTCGGCGCGCTCCATGCGCAGCCATTCCTCGAATTCCGGATCGCGGGCATCCAGCCCCTCGAGCAGTTCGGTCCTCTGATCAAAGGGCAGACCCTCATCGAGCAGGTCGACAGCGATGCAATGCGGATCGAGCGAGACGGTGGCGCGGTCGGCGCGCAGGATGTCGGAATGATCTCCGAGCGCGCTGCGCAGCTTGCTCAGCGCCTGCCGCAGGTTGGCGCTGGCCTGTTCCGCGCCGAACTGGCTCCAGAGCTTATCCTCAAGCCAGCGGCGCGGGCGCGACATCTCGGGCGAGAGCGCAAGCAGCGCCAGAAGGGCCTGATTCTTTGCACCTTTCGGGGTCAGACAGGCACCGTCCCCGGCCTCCACGCGCAGCGGGCCGAGCACCGAAATCCGTATCTGGCTTGCAGTGTCGCGCATCTGGCCTTCGAGCCGCCGGAAACAATGATTGTGCGTCAGCCTAGCACCACCTCACTAATCCGGCAACGGGCGTGAATTGTGCGTGAATCGCTCGCGCCACAGGCACAAGGCTTTGACGGTCGACCGGTTTTTCTGTCACCTTTGCTGAAATCGTTTTGTTGTCGATTTCTGTATTTCATTTCTCGGGGGGACGCTGGGAATGCCGGTTTACGGTCATGAGGGCCATGAAGGCCACGAGGGACATGAAGGTCACGAGGGCCACGAAGGCCATGAGGGACACGAAGGGCACGAGGGCCATGAAGGGGGTGGTGGCTCGTCGGCCCTGAGTGCGGCCCTGGGACGCGCGCGTGACGGCACGGTCGGGTATTGGGACGGCCAGCCGAGCCGCGCGTCCCGGGTCGAGGGGCGGTCTGCGTGGGATGCGGTGAAGCGCCTGGGCACCACGCCGCGCCGCGCGGTGATGGATCAGGCGATCCAGAGCCTGTTCGGCGTCACCTTCCAGCATAGCGACATCACCAACAAGACCGGCACGGTGAGCTTTCAGGGCAAGCCGCTGGTCACGCTGCATCGCCCCGAGATGAAGACGATCCGCGACCATCAGCTAGGCTACCTGCGCGCCGCCGCCGATTTGCGCTACGACCGGCTGAGCGAGATCCGCGTGCAGACCGGCAACATCCAGTCGTTCTTCGCGGGGGTGAGCTACATGTCCTCGGGCGCCACCAAGTGGAGCCTCGCGCTGACGCAGGCGGTGTTCCGTCTCTGCACGCATATCGAGATGCCGGTGAAGCTGGCCTTCGACCTGCCGCGCCCGATCACCCTGGCCTACGAGGTGCAGCCGATCATCCAGACCCCGGGACACGGCGCCTGGCCGAGCGGTCACGCCACCGAAAGCTTTGCCGGAGCCACGCTGCTCGGTCGCCTGTTCTACGACGACCCCGCGGCCTTCGCGCCGACCGCGAAGCTGGCGGAGCAGACACCGCTCTACCGCCATGCCGAGCGCATCGCGATTAATCGCACGGTGGCGGGGGTGCATTACCCCACTGACAGCATGGCGGGGGCGGTGCTCGGCGTGAGCATGGCCGAGGCGCTGGTCAACCTGCTCGACGGCACGACAGAGACCACGGCGCGGACCTTCGATGCGACGAAGTATACGGGCGATTTCAACCTCGCGCTGATGTCGTCCGAGATCGCGGCGCAAGACGGTGTGATCAGCGAAAGCACGATCAAGATCGACCCCACCGTAGTGCCGTCCTGGCTGCGCGAGATGTGGCAGGATGCCCTGAAGGAGGGCTGACTTCGGTTTGACGAGTGGGGGTTGCGGATGCGGCCCTGTTTTAGCGAGTGGCCGGGGCCTGTGGTCCCGGCCGTGTCGTCTCTGCGGCGCTCAGGGCGCGGCGGGCTCGACCACGTGGCTGCCGAGCCGCGCGGCATCCTCTGCGGGCACCGGCGTCAGGGTGACGCTGGCGGCGGCGAAATCGTCGAGATGCGGGCCGCTGGCCGCTGCCTTGATCTTTGCCGACGACAGCGCCAGCGCGCGGCTGAGCTTGCCGGCGGCGGCGCTGGTGCCGTTGAGGAACCGGGTGCTGCCGCTCAGCGTGCCGGAGCCCTGCACGCCCGAGCGCACCCGGCTGCGGTCGGCCACGGTCGAGACGGTGGGGCCGGGCACCGACCATGCGGCGCCTTCGCCGCAATAATCCGACGGCGGCAGGCCGGCCTTCTCGATATCGCGCCGCGCGGCACCGACAAGGAACACCTGTCGCGCCAATGAGGAGGCCAGCGCGTTGTGGCTGCCGGCGTGGCGGATGGCGCAATCGCGCTCGAGCGCGGTGTAATCGAGATAGGTGGCGTTCCAGCCATAGCCGTCGCGGCTCTGGAAATAGCTCTGACGCGCCTGCGCGCGGTAGCCGCTGAGGCTGTCGTCGCGCTGGATCTGCAGCTCGAGCTCAAGCGCCTCGGCGCCGCGATATCGGCAATTGAGCTGCCACGTGCCGGACGGCGCCAGTGCCTCGTTGTGGCAGGAGGCGCTGGGCGCAATGGCGATCAGGTAGAAGCCGCGCTGCACGGTGCCGGCGTCGAGTCGGCGCTCGGGCACGTGGTAGATCCGCGCCACCGCCTCGTCGCCGAGGGTCAGGCTGCGGGTCTCGCCGGGCTTCACGCCGCCGATCCCCGAGGATAGCCCGGCCGGCGTGGTCAGCCCGATCTCGAGCGCTTCGAGCGGCTGGCCGGGCAGGGCGCGGATTTCGAGGAAGCTCTCGGTCTGGTCGCCGGGCTGGATCACCCAGTCGATGCTGCGCTCGGTGGTCGAGCGGGCCGGGGTCTCTTCATAGGACATGCCGGCGACCAGCCGCTTGCGGTAGTCGTTGCCGAAGGACCAGACCACGCGCACCGGCTGGCCCTTGACCTGCTCCCAGAGCGCGGCCTCGCGTGCCACCTGGTATTCGGCGAAACGGGTGCCGTCCTTGGGGCCCGCCAGCATCCCGAGCGAGAGGTTCACGATCACCGGCGCGCGCGGGTCGAGCGCTTCGGCACGGCGCAGGATCCAGCGCATCGCCTGCACGAGATAGCTCTCGAACTTGGTGCCCGAGGTGTCGGCGATGGCCTGCGGCGGCAGTTGCACCGCCAGCAGCGGCCAGTCGCGGGCCGGGTCCTTGCTGTCGAGCGGATCGGCCCCGCCGGCAAGGTCGAGCACGTGGCTGCCGTGGCTGGTGCCGTGATCGCTGGAGCGGCGCGCGTCATAGCGCGCGAGCCGGGCGTTGATCGCGGCGTATTCGCCGGTCTCGTTCATGCCGGGGCGGGCGAGGATGGCGTCGATCTCGGCCCGGCTCAGCACTTCTCCGAGGCAGGCGCTCTTGGGGCCGGGGCCCGAGCGTTCGAGCGCCTGCAGCCAGACCGCCTCGAACCGGGTGCGCAGCGTCAGCTTGCCGCTTTTCTTCTGGCCCTTGCAGAAGCGCGCATTCAGAAACCCGATGCCGTCGTCGATGATCGCCACGATCGGCTGCACCTTGCCCTTGGGCTTGGCGGCTGGCTTCGGCAGTCCGGCATCGGTATCCGCCATGCCCTCGGGATCGAGCGCCACCGGCGTGCCGGTGTCGAGCACCTCGAAGAGGTCGGCATGATCGCTGTCGGGCGTGCCAAAGGCGCGGTAGAGCGCGTATTCGTCGGGCAGGCCCGCATCGGGATCGCTGCCTTTGCAGCGCCGCGCCAGAACCGAGAGCTCGAAGGGCTCCATCAGCAGCGGCGCGGAGGCATCCTCGACAAGCGTCTTCAGCCGCTGCCGTTGCTTGCGCGCGGCCTTGGCGTCCGAGCTGTCTGTCAGCCGCACGAAGATCGGCTCAAAGACGTTGGCGCCCACCGGCGGCTGGCGCCGCTGCCGCAGCATCCAGGAGAAATCCACGTAAGCGTCGTGAAACGCGGCAGATTCGGCGTCGTGCCATGTGAGTGTCATGAACGGATCCTCGCGAAACGCTTTGAAACTATGGCGGTAGCAAAGCCGAGCACCGCTATCGGGTCAAGCGAGCGCGCTGCCGCCGCGCCGGGAATTGCGCAATATTCACGCGCCGTTTCTGTCACAGGCTTTGGCAATATTAGCGAATTCGCGGTCCGATCACGCCGAAATCGCGGAGCAATCACGCTGCATTCACGAGCGGCGGGCACACTGTCCCTACGTCAGGTTATCCAAGGCGGCCCGCTGAGAGGCTGCCAGCGACAGGGAATATCGCCATGAGCCTCCGTCACGAGACATATCAGACCGGGCTGCGCGTCATTGATGGCGGCCTCCGCCCGGACACCCCCGCCGGGTTCCATGTCCAGCTGCCCGCTGCCCCGCGCATGGGGCCGGCCGAGCTTTCCGCCGAACTTGCGGAGCTTTACGCAATGGCGCTGATCCGCGATCTGCCCTTCGAGCTGATGCAGGATCCGCATTGCGAGATCTGGATCGATGCGAGCACCCATTTCACCCTTCACGAACTGCTGTGCGAGCTGCGCTCGCTGAGCTGGTTCAACGATCAGGCCCTCCCCGTTCCCGGGCCTGTGGAGACGGTTCTTTGCTCCCGGACCGTCTGCGGGGATGCTGACCAGCGCCGCGGCCTGCGGCTGAACGGCGATGGTCAGCTGACCCTGCGCAGCCTGTTCCGCGGCGTGGTGGCGCATCGCGGCCCGCAGATCCGGCTTTCGACCCTGCATGCCACCGATCACCGCAGCCCGTCCGAGACCGAGCCCTGCGCCGCGCCCGAGGCCGACGCGCCGATGTCGCGCTGGCTCGAATGGATCGAGCGCTGCTCGGGCGCCGCGCTGGCGCTGCCGGGGCAGGGCCCGGGCGAGGCCGGGCAGCTGATCACGCCGCGGGCGCTGGCCGAGCGGCTGCACGGCAGCCATCCCTGCCGGATCTACTTCAACGCCGCGCTGCGGCTTCTGGCGCGCCACGCGCCGCTCGATCCCGGGCTCGAGGGCATCGCGATGCCGGGGCCGGTCTCGGCCAAGACCCTTCTGTCGCTGATGGCGGACTGCGCCGAGCGCGCGTATTCGGCGGCGATGCGGATGCAGGGCCGGGCCGACCGGCTGAGCCGTCCCGCCGTGACCGCAGCCCGGCTCACCGCGCTTCTGGCGCGCGACGATCAGCCCACCGGTGGCGAGGGCGATCTGGCCGCCTGCGCCGAGGAACTCTCCAGCAAGGCGCCGCAGCTTCTGCACTGGGTCGACCGGATGAACCGGGCGCAGGGCCGCGCCGGGCGCGTGCGGGCCGACCTGCACCTGCCGTCGCTGCGTCAGGACGTGCCGTCGCACCGTGCCGACCATGTCGCCAAGGTGGTGGTCGCGGGCGCGCTCTCGACGCTGCTCAAGGCGGTGTTCGACAGCCGCCGTCACGCCCGCCTCCGCATGGTCGGCAGCCAGGGCACCGGCATCGACATCGGGGCCGAGGCCGACCGGCTGGCCGCCGACGTCGCGCTGGCGCGTTCGGTGAGTGGCAACTACTTTCAGGCCGAGAACTTTCAGGACCTCCGGCTTGGCGAGGCCATCGCCTGCCAGGTGCTGCGCAGCCGCTTCGAGGCACAGGGCCAGAGCCTGTCGCTGGGCTTCACCGATTTCGACGGCCGGCTGGTCGACATCGCGGTGCATTCGCGCGGCGCGAGCGGCCATGCCACCTTCCGCGTCGACGGCCGCCTCGCCCCCTGGCCGATGGAGGCCGGTCGCGGCGGCAGCCACCTCGCGGTGGTGTGAAACCGCGCGCGCGCCTTGACCGGAATCAAGGCGCGGGTCGCCCTCCGGTGAGAGACTGGCTCGCACAGCACGGGGAGGATCTCATGCGCAGAGTCATCATCACCACTCTTGCCCTGGCGGCGATGAGCGGCGCCGCGTTCGCGCAGGACGCCGATATCGGTCGCTCGCTCTATCACACCCATTGCGCCACCTGTCACGGGCTCGAAGGGCGCGGCGACGGGCCGATGGCAGGGGTTTTGCTGATCAAGCCGGTGAACCTGACCGAGCTCTCGGCGGCCAATGGCGGCAGCTTCCCGCTCGAGCGCATCGTCAAGCGCATCGACGGGCGCGATCCGCTGGTCAGCCACGGCTCTCCGATGCCGGTCTATGGCGATTATTTCGAAGGCGTGTTCGATGTCCCGATCAAGACGCCCGCGGGCCAGCCGGTGCTGACCTCGCGCCCGGTGGTCGATCTCGTGACCTATCTGCGCGAGATCCAGAAGCCCGACTGACGGGGAGGCACCACATGCGCGCTTTGGCCGGGCTGCTTGTGCTGGCGCTCGGTGTCCTCGCCGGGCCCGCAGCGGCGCAGGATCTGAGGATCGAGATCGACCTCTCCGAGCAGCAAATGACCGTGGTCGAGCAGGGCGTCGCCACCCATGTCTGGCCGGTCTCGACCGCGCGGGCGGGCAAGTGCACCCCGGTTGGCACCTTCACGCCCTACCGGCTCGAGCGGATGCATTACTCGACCCTCTACGACAACGCGCCGATGCCGTGGTCGATCTTCTTCAGCGGCAATTACGCGATCCACGGCACCACCGCGGTCGAGCGGCTGGGCACGCCGGCCTCGGCGGGCTGTGTGCGGCTCGAGCCAGGCAACGCGAAGCTGCTGTTCGATGCGGTGCGCCAGACCGGCCTCAACGAGACGCGCATCGTCATCACGCCCTGAGCGGCGCCTCAACGGCAGATGCCCACCGGCTGGATGCCGCGCCACGGCACCAGAACCTCGGGGTTGTCAAGCACCGCCTCGAGCCCCTCGACCGGCATTTCCTTCGAGATCATCTCGCGCAGGCGCGCGGTGCGCGGCGCCTCGGGGTCGAGCACGTGGCAGCAGACATATTCCTCGACGATGGCGCCCTGCTGCTCGTAGCCGTAATCGAGGAACTGCGCGGTGTTGTCGGGGTCGAAGAGATAGGGATCCTCGGACACGCTGTGCTCGTTCGCGGCCTTGAGCGGCGAGTAGCCGGTGCGGGCGCGGTTCTCCCATTGCCAGACATGGGTGGCCTCATGCGCAAGCAGCATCGCGTCGGCGAGGTCGATGCGCTCGGGGAAGTCGGGCACGAAATCGCGGCGATACAGATCCTTGCGGTAGAACACGTGGCGGAACAGCGTCATCGCGCCGGGCGACACGGTGACGGTCTCGCCGCGCGAGGGCGGCCACATGCGCTCCATGCAGGTCAGGCGCGGGCGGATCGGGCGCTGGTAGGTGATCTTGCCGGCCCAGAGCCCGTTGTGAAAGCGGATGCGGTCGCCGTCGAATGCGGGCCCCTGCATCGCGGTGAGGAACGAGACCTCGTTCTCGGTCAGGGGGCGACCGCAGGCGGCGAGGAACAGGCAAAGGGAAAAAACCAGAATACGCATGGGGCGATAGGGTCAGAGTGTCGGGCCGGGCGCAAGCGCCCGTGTCATTCTGCGGCGGCGTGCCGCTTCCCGACCATGCCCGAGGACGAGATCTCGAGGATCAGCTTGCGCTTCACCGCCTCGGCAAAGCTGGCGCGGTCCTCGGCAGTGACCACGAAGGCACCGAGCCCGCCGATAATGCGTTTTTCGTAGATCGCTTCCAGCCCGCCCTGCGCGCGGCCGGGATCGTCGGGGCGCAGGATCGGCAGCGCGTTGATAGTGATGCCCTTGGCGAGCACCGCGTCGCGCGACTCCTCGATCGGAGGGCCGGACCAGTTTCCGGCGCTGTCGCCGGAGAAGTCGATCACCTTGCGCCATCCGTCGATGTCATTGGCCTCGATCTGCCGCGCCGCCTCGAGCAACGCCGAACCGATGGCGTTGCGCCCGAAGGCCATGCGCGGGGTGGTCAGGAGCTGGTCGGCGAACTCTTGTGCATCCTCGGCGTCGCGGATGCGCATCCATCTCACCACCTGTCCCTGATGCGACGCCCACTCCATGTAGGTCACCGCGATCTCGCCATAGGCGGTGTTGGCGATGGCGGAGAGCACCTCCGGGTCGGTCATCGCCTGCGCATAGCCCTCGCGCTGGAACATCAGCTCGTCGGGCGAGATCGAGCCCGAGCTGTCGGCCAGCAGCACCAGCTCGAGATCGGTGTCCTGCGCGAGCGCCGGGGCGGCGAGAAGCGAGAGGGCGAGGGCGAGGCTGCGCATGCGGGTGGCTCCATCGTGGCAATGGGGCAAGGCTAGCCTTGGGCGGGCGGTTTCGCGAAGCGTTGCTTGGGGGGACTGACGCAGATGTGAGCGGCTTTCGCGCGGTGTGCCGCGTCGCTCACCAGCCTTCGGCGTCGCGCTGCCAGTCCTGCACCGCGGCGAGGGTCGCCTCATAGACGGCGCGGCCAAGCGCGTGGCCGGCGGCGGTGTGCTTGCCGGCGAAGGCGGCGGAGCCTGCGGGCGCGGCCACGGCGATGCAGTCGGTGCCTGTCCCGGTGGCGGGGCCGGTGGGCAGGAGCGTGTGGGCGTCGAGCACGGCGGCGGTGCGGGCCTCGGCCACGAGGCTCAGCGCCTCGATCAGGGCGGTCTGGCCGAGCGGGCAGGACAGGCGCAGCGCGATGTTGATGGTGCCCCAGTCCTTCGCCGGTTGCAGCCAGGTCTGGGACAGGCGGGTGCCGATGCGCTCGGCATTCGACAGGCCGGCGGTGACCACGGCGGTGGCGGTGATGCCGCCTTCGGTGGCCTCGGCGGTGCGGTGGGCCTCGAGCTTGCGCGAGGTCAGGAAGCAGACGGCGTCGGAGGCGTTGCGGTCCTCGAGCTGGGCCTCGAGCCAGGCGATGGCGTCGAGATCCTCCGACAGGTCGGCATTGCGCACCTCACGCCAGAGGATGCGGCTTGCCTCGGTCAGCCCGCCGTTATGAGGCGCGAAGCTGAGGACCTGGTGCGGCGCGCCGAGATCGAAGGCGAGCCAGGGCGGGGAGAGGGTGAGCATGGGCGGGCCGAGTGGTTTTCCGTTCTTCGATCATCACGCAAGCGCGGAATCAAGGCCGAAGGCCGCCGCGCCATCGCCGGCCCGCCCCCCGGGCTGGCGATTTGGTGAGGTCAGCACGGAGTTGAGAGGTCCTTCGGACTTGGCCGGGATAAATCGAGAGGCTCGCAGCTTGGATCGCCCCCCCGCAGGCAGGCGATGGCGCGGCAGGTCGCTCGGTTTGGTCAGTGTAACAAAAGCAATAAAGCGGACCCTAGGGTCCGCTTTTCCGTGTCTCTTGTGAGCCGGTCGAGCTCAGCTGGCGCGGCGCTCGTCGAAGCTCAGGGCGATGAATTCGGGCATGTGATCGCCCATGCCCACCACGTTGTTGTCGGACTTGGAGCCACGGCCACGGCCGCGATCCGAGCGGCCACGGTCCGAGCGGGGCTTGTTGGTGTCGCCCTTGTCGGAGGCGGCCTTCTCGGACGCGGTCGTTTCGACCGCTGCCTCGGCGGCAGGGGCCTCTGCGACTGCGGTCTCGGCGGGTGCCGCGCTCTTGTCGGACTTGCGCGAGCGCGAGCGGGTGCGCTTGGGCTTGGCTTCGGTCTTCTCTTCGTCGGCCGCGGCATCCGTCGCCTCGGGCGCCTTCACGCCCGGCAGTTCGACGCGCGGGATTTCCTTCTGGATGAGCTTTTCCACATCCTCGAAGTTCTTCTCGTCGCGCGGCACCACGATGGTGAAGGCCTTGCCCTCGCGCCCGGCGCGGCCGGTGCGGCCGATGCGGTGCACGTAATCCTCGGCATGGCCGGGCACGTCGAAGTTGAACACGTGGCTGACGCTCGGCACGTCGAGGCCGCGGGCCGCCACGTCGGAGGCGATCAGCAGCCGGATTGAGCCGTCGCGGAAGCCGTCGAGGGTGCGCATGCGCTGCGACTGGTCGAGGTCACCGTGGATCGGCTCGGCGTTATAGCCGTATTTCTTCAGCGACTTGGCGACGATGTCGACATCGACCTTGCGGTTGCAGAAGACGATGGCGTTGGTGCACTTCTCGCCCTCGCGGTCGATCAGCGTGCGCAGAACCTTGCGCTTCTCGCTGCCCTCGCGGTCGCGGCGCGACGCCTTGAAGAACACCGCGCCCTGCTCGATGGTCTCGGACGCGGTGGCCTGACGGGCCACCTCGATGCGCTCGGGGTTCGACAGGAAGGTGTTGGTGATGCGCTCGATCTCGGGGGCCATTGTGGCCGAGAAGAACAGCGTCTGGCGGGTGAAGGGCGTGAGCGAGAAGATCCGCTCGATATCCGGGATGAAGCCCATGTCGAGCATCCGGTCGGCCTCGTCCACCA
>NZ_JBYNAH010000099.1:0-17132 GCF_059781815.1 Salipiger sp.
CCCTTATGCCGCGCAGAGACCACGCCACTCGGTGAGAGCGGCGGCGCGGTTGGCCTTGAAAATCCACCGGCTCAAGGGGCCTCGAGCCTGATTGAGATGTTTGTAGACGGGGATATGGACGGACGAGAACTTCTGCAGACTTCGCATCCGCCGAAACCGCAGCATCGCCCGTCCTCGTCGCGGAAACGACAGAGGGAACAACGGCAATCACTCCAACCGCCCCACCCTCGCCAGCAAATTCCTGACCGTGGAGACATGCCAGCGGCCACCTCGCCGCGTGAGCATCCCTCGGGCGTTGAGCTCCGCGGCGATCCCGCGCAAGGTGGTGATGCCGTTTGCCCTCAGCTCCGCCATCACCGGCGCGAGGCTGCGGGCGTGGTCGTCGGCGTTGGCGGTGACGGTCGCTCTCAGCGCCGTGCCGCCCTTCCCAGCCCGGCGGAGCGCTGCAGCACCGTTGGGATTGCCCAGCTTCACGCCACGTACCTTGGCGGCGGCGAGGGCCTCCTTTGTGCGCCTGCTGATCGCCTCGCGTTCCTGTTGGGCGACGAGCGCCATGATGCCGACGGTTAGGTCATTGGCCTCGGGCATGTCGGCGGCGAGGAAGCGGACGCCGCTGTCACGGAGGGTGAGCAGGAAGGCGGCGTTGCGGCTGAGACGGTCGAGCTTGGCGATGACCAGCGTGGCGCCGGTCAGTCGCGCGAGGATCAGCGCCTTGTCGAGTTCCGGGCGGTCGTTCTTGCGTCCACTCTCCACTTCGGTGAAGCGCGCGGTGACCACCGCACCACGGGATGACGCGAAGGTGTCGATGGCTTTTCGTTGCGCATCGAGTCCCAGTCCGGACCTCCCCTGCCGGGCCGTGGAAACCCGCTCGTAGGCAACCAGCTTCGCGCGCCCTGCGCCGCCGTGTGCATCTTTGTTACCTAGGTTGACCATGTACACACCTGCGCAACGTTGGTTTGGCAGGTTTGTACGATAGCTTTGGCACGTTCCGTAGCGATATCAGAGCGATAAATCGTCCTCTTCCTGGGTGATCACCCTCGAGCGGCGCCTGCTGCCCCGATCCCGCAGCGGTTCCTCGACGCGATTGCCGTTCTCATCCGTTGAGACCATCACGAGTTCGATCGTGGTGATCTGGTCCTCGGGAACAGCCGCTTCCGAAAGCGCGACCCGCGTCCGCGCTACCGGCGTCAGCCCCAGCTCCGACATGTACCGCCCCATCAGCTCCATCTGCTTGTTGGCCACCGTCAACCACGGGGATTGTTGCACGTAGCCACTGGGTGTCTTCAGCAAGGTCGGCGTCTCGGCCAGCTTCTCCTCCGCCTCGACCCAGCGGGCATAGGCTTGGCAATAGGCTGCCAACGCAGCACGATCCGCCAGCGTCAGGAGGCCCGCCTCGTGCAAGGGGGTCGCCAGCCGCCGCCACTCTTTGTGGGCCACGTCGTTCAGGTGTGCAGGGCAACGTGGCATGGCGCTGAGAGGACTGCGCGCCAGCGTGCCTCGCGTCGGGATCGGTTTACGGCCGCGCATCAGAGCCGGCTTTCGTCGGGGCACCGGTCGACGCACATCCCCACCAAGTGCGCGTCGTCATGGACCCCGATCTTCTGCTGCCGCTCGGCGATGGTGTCGAGCAGTTCCGAGAGCCGGTCGCGGGCCCCGGTGCCATCGACCCGTTCCGAGTGCTCCAGCGCTGCCGTCTCCCGCCACCCCGCCTGTGTCTTGAGATAGAAGATCATCGAGGTGGTGTCGCCAGAGCGCGCCTTCTGCAGCAGCCCGTTGGCGACATGAGCGATGGCCTTCGCCTTGCCCCTTTTATACCGCTCGAGAACTTCCTCATCACGCTGGCAGATCGCGTGGAACGTGCTACGGGAGATGCCGAGGTAATCGGCGATCTGGTCTTGGTTCAGGAGCGCCGCGAGGGTCTCAACCTCGCGGACCTGGTCCACTGTTAGTGTGATCGGTGGCCGCGCCATCAGGCCAGCCTCGCGAACAGGCGCCGAAGTGGATGGCCGCGCAGGAATGAGACGGTCGCGAAGACCGTGCTCTGCACGAGCGGCTGCCAAAGCATCACCTGCAAGCCGATCACCGGAAAGACCAGCACCTGCGTGGCGAGCGCGACCAGCCCGCCCACGGCAACGTTGGCGGTGGCCTCGACAGCGGACAGGCGGCGGGGCTGGCTCATGCCGGGGCCTCCTCGGTCTGACGCGCCAGGG
This sequence comes from Salipiger sp., assembly GCF_059781815.1. Lineage (NCBI taxonomy): Bacteria > Pseudomonadati > Pseudomonadota > Alphaproteobacteria > Rhodobacterales > Roseobacteraceae > Salipiger > Salipiger sp. The sequence continues at coordinate 2,211 of NZ_JBYNAH010000099.1, forward strand.
AGACCGCGGCGAAGCTCCGGCCGTCCCCGTCCAGCGTGGCGTCCTGCCCGGTAAACGCCTGCCAGCGCAGCACAGCCACGTCGACATAGGCCGGGTCCAGCTCCATGGCGAAGCACACGCGCTTCGTGCTCTCTGCCGCGATGATCGTCGTCCCCGATCCGCAGAACGGCTCGTAGATCGCCTGCCCGGGGCTGGCGTTGTTCAGCATCGGGCGTCTCATGCACTCCACCGGCTTCTGCGTGCCGTGGATGGTCTCCGCATCCTGGTCGCGGCTCGGGATCGACCACAGCGTCGATTGCTTGCGGTCCCCGGACCAATGGCCCGTACCGCCCGATTTCACAGAATATAGCAACGGCTCGTGCTGCCAATGATAGTGCCCGCGGCTCAGCACATGGCGTTCCTTTGCCCAGATAATCTGGCTGCGGACCTCGAAGCCGGTCGCCACGAGGCTCTCAGCCACCGTCGTGGCATGCAGGGCCCCATGCCAGACATAGGCGACATCGCCCGGAAACAGCGCCCAGGCCTCCCGCCAGTCGGCACGGTCATCATTGAGAACCTTGCCGGTGCGGGTCGTCTCCGAGGCGCCGGCGCGGTTGCGCCAGTCGGGGTCGTACATCACGCCGTAGGGCGGGTCCGTCACCATGAGATGGGGCGTGACCCCGTTCAGGAGACGGGTCACTGCAGCCGCGTCCGTCGCATCGCCGCAGAGCAGACGGTGCGGGCCAAGCAGCCATAGATCGCCGGAACACGAAACGGGATTGACGGGCGGCTCCGGCGTGGCCTCTTCCTTTGGATCTGCCGCGCCGTGGTTCAGCAGCGCGTCCAGTTCCGCCCCCTCGAAGCCGATCTCCCCGAGGTCAATCCCGAGATCCGAGAGATCCCCCAGCTCCAGCGCCAGCAGTTCCTTGTCCCAGCCCGCCTGCTCGGCCAGACGGTTGTCCGCCAGGATATAGGCCCGCTTCTGCGCCTCCGAGAGATGCGTCAGCTCAATCACCGGCACCGTTGTCAGGCCCAGCTTCCGCGCTGCGAGTACCCGTCCGTGGCCCGCTATGATGCCGCTCTCGCCATCCACCAGCACCGGGTTGTTGAAGCCGTATTCCCGGATCGACGCCGCGATCTGCGCGACCTGCGCCTCGCTGTGGGTCCGGGCATTGTTGGCGTAGGGGATCAGCTCGGACAGCGCGCGCTGTGCAATGCCGCGGGCGCCGGAGAGCTGCTCTCCCTCGTCGAATGCGTCTGCCGCCCGCTTCGCCATGACCCCGCCTCGGAATTGATTGCACCTGTGAGGCAAGGATACCAAAGACCTCAAGATATTGTAATTATGACAATAAATGCCACACCCCGCCATTCAGAGACACATCGCGATTGCGCGGCCGAATTTCCTGGCGCTTGGAACCGCTCGATTTGCCTGCCGGAAACCGACGCTGCAACGGATGCAACAGACGTTACACCTCACATCGTTCGTTTCCCGCGCACGCGCGCGTGAGCAACTAATGTTTTATTCTGTTGCATCTGTTGCATCTGTTACCGCACCTCATCCGTCGCGGCGAAGGTGCGGCAGGAATGAGCGTTTGACATGCGGTTCCCCCATGGCGTGTACTTTCCAAGTTTAACGGTAGGGATCGGTCGCCATGGGGCACACGACACTCGGGGTGCTGCCGAGGACGCGCTACTGGGCCGCAGTGGTCGAGCTACTGACCGACGGAGCCCCTTCGGCGGAGGTTGTCTCTGCCAGCGCCCGGGCTGCCGAACGAGACCTGCTTCTGGCGAGCAGCGATCCGATCTTCGTGGAAGCCATAAGGCTGCTTCTCGCGATCCCGGCGGCAGCGCGCGCGGCGGACTTCGGCGCCGCTTTGAGGGATCTTGACCTCGACGTGCCCGATCACCCCGATCTCCTCGACCTGGTCACGGCCTCCAGCCTTCGGATCGAGGACCTGCGTGCGCGTATCCGCCCACACAGCGACATCGGGGAACTGGCGTCTCGCGCCCTCGCTGGCACGTTGACAATGACCATCGGAGACTCCTTGCCTGGACTTCTGGAGGCCACCCCGGCGGACGTCCAAGCCGCAGCACGGAACTTGTCGTGGAACAAGGGCGTTTCCGAATATGCCCGGCGTTTCTTCGGCACGCTTTTGAGCAGCACGTTGTCGTATTGGCTCGACCGCACCCTCGACACCACGATCGGCGCCGATAAGCGGTTCGCCAATGTCTCAGCTCGCAGTGCTTTCGACCTCGAAGTCGAGCATTTCGCCTGGGAAGCCTCCCGCATCATCAAGGAATTTTCGGGGGGATGGTACGGCAAGACTCTTCATCTCGACGGAGGCTTCAACAGCAGCGCGGCCGCCCGTTTCGGACATGTGGCACTGAAGAAGATCGTCGACGATCTTCGGACACGGCAGATGCGCAATGTCTGAAGCGCGCGTCGCTGTTGCTGGCGAACAGCAGCCGATGTCCATTCGGATTAACGGCGACGACCCCAATTTCTACCTCCGGACGGATACGATCCGGGCCATGGCGCGCAAGGAACTCGAGCCCTTGCATCTCGACCTGCTCGAGATCGCTGCCACAGTCTTTGCCGCAGATGGGGCCAAGAAGCGCGGAGGATCGACACGGCCAGCCATGGGGCGGGCTTGGCGCCGCGCGCTGGATTTCACCATCCCGGTGCGCAATCCGGCTTTCTGGGCCCGACCCGATGTGACCGACGCCCTGAGCGACGCGATCGGCTTTCTGACCGAGGACTCTGTTTCGTTCAGGTTTACCGGGAAACCCACCGAAACCGATCCACAACCGTTCCTCGACCTTGATCCAAGCGGCGCGACCTTTGACGCATCGGAGGTCATCTTGTTTTCCGGGGGGCTAGACTCCTTTTGCGGCGCGCTTGAAGTGCTGGAGACCACATCCTCCAAGGTGATCCTGCTGACCCACCGCTCCGCCCAGAAGGCCATCCCGCGGCAGGTCGAACTTGGCGAATACCTTGCGGGCAAGTTCAGGAACCGGGTCCTTCACATCAACGTTCTGGCTCGACGCAAAGGCCAGGAAGCCAGCGATTCCTCACAACGCTCGCGATCCTTCCTGTTTGCGGCCCTCGGTCAACTCGTCGCTGGCGCGTTCGGCGCACAACGGATCAGCTTCTACGAAAACGGCGTCATCAGCCATAATCTACCGATCAGTCCGCAGGTGGTCGGCACCATGGCGACGAGAACCACCCACCCGCTTGCCTTGCGCAAGCTCAGCACCCTGATGCAAACTCTGGGGCCGGACCACGTTCCGACCGAAAACCGCTATTGCTGGCTGACCAAACGGGACGTGGTTGAGCGCATTGCCCAACATGGTGGTGCGAGCAAGATCGCCCGGGCGGTCAGTTGCACGAGCATCCGGGAGCAGACGACGCTTCACACCCACTGCGGCACGTGTTCCCAATGTCTCGATCGCCGCTTTGCCATCCTCGCTGCAGGTCTGGAGCAGCATGACTTTGCCGAAGACTACGGAACGGATGTGCTGTTTGGGGAAAGAGAGAAGACCGCGTCCACGACCATGGCTGTCGAATGGACCCGCCATGCATTGAAGCTGACCAAGCTCGAGCCGCGAGACTTCATGAAGGACTTCGGGCTGGAATTCAGCAGGATCACCGAAGGGCATCCAGATCAAAGCAAACAGGACGTCTTGGACAAATGCCTCCACATGCACCAGCGGCACGGCCAGAACGTGCAGGCTGTTCTCAGGAAAGTCCTGAACGAACGGTCCGACGAGATACTGTTTGGCGAACTGGCGAGCACCTCACTCGTGTCGCTATTCCTCGCCGCCGGGGCGAGCAATGAACTGGAATTGCCTGCTGACCCGCGCATCGGCGCGGCACCGCCTCCGCCCATACCCGTCGTGGAGGAACTGGACATCGTCCCTGATCCCGAGGCTTCATTGCAGGTCCAGTTCCAGGAGGAAGGCGGGAAGCCCGTGGTTTCCGTCATCGGTCTATGCCGCCTCACCGGCGCAACGGCAGAGGTTCCAGATAGGTTGAAAGAGGACTACTTCAGCGACAAGGCCGCCGATACTGTCCCTGCGGATCACCGATATGTCCAGGCAGGCCACTTGGCGTCCCGCCTGTCGGTCTCGAAGGAAGTACTTCGCCAGCGTGTCAAACGTTGTCGAGAGATCTTGCGCGACAGTTTCTTCGAGCTCCATGGCCTCCCCCCAGAGGAAGATCTTCTTCTGCAGCGCAAGCCAGCCAAAGGTTACCGCCTCGACCCGGACATCATCGTTGTCGATGGCCTTGATTCCCCCCCTCGGCAGCGACGTGACATGACGACATAAGCCGGATGTCACGTCAAACCGCCAGGCGTCACGCCGCAGCGGGTTGACCCATCCGAAATCACGGATTTCCGAGCCCTCGCATGTCACGTCGTGCCATGCCCAGGTCACGTCGTCGGAGCCACCTTATCCTCTGATTTCCCTATCATTGCTCTCGAATGTGGCCCCCTGAGATCAATGGCATGGCAAAGAGCGACAAAACCCCCATCGACGAGAGAGCAGCGAATAGCTTCATCTCCGAGGCCCGCCTCGCGCAGCATTGGGACATTTCCGGGCGTACGCTTCAGCGCTGGAGGAGCCTCAGGCACGGCCCACGTTTTTGCATGATTGGCGGTTCGGTACGCTACCGCATCCGAGACATCCTGGAATACGAGGCCCACGGCCAGGCGGGTGAAGGGGATGACCGATGACATCGCAGTCCTCCTTCTCCAAACTGGTAACGATCGATCCGGGCGAAATCACGACCTTCTGCGATGTCGTTTTCGGATATCTCGAAGGGCTTGCGCCGATCAGACTGTTGGCGGAAGTCGGCACTCCCGCCAAGAACGGCCAATTTCATTTCCCCGCGACCGATCAGGTCGCCCAGCAATTGACGCAGGTGGCCGCCAAGGCTGCGGAAGATCAAAGGGCGGTCTATGTCGTACCGGGGACCGTCGGTACGCCCGGCTCAGCCCGCGCCACCGATATCACCCAGACCGGGATCATTCTCGTCGATCTCGACCAGGGCGACATCGAGCGGAAACGCGATCATGCCGCACGGTATCTCGGTGAACCGACGCTCGAGATCGCGTCCGGCGGGGTGACCGATGCCGGGCAACTGAAACGGCACCTTTATTGGAAGTTGACTGAGGCTGCCTCTGGCGAGGATCTCACGCGCATTTCGGCTCTGCGCCGCATTCTGGCAGACAAGTTGGAGAGCGATCCGTCCTTCAAGAGCCTCCACCAACCGATCCGGGTCGCCGGAACGATCCACGGCAAGCATGGCGTCCTGACCCCCGTGCGAATCCTGAACCATGTCCACCTTGAATACGAGTTGGCCGATCTGGAAGAACTCGCGGGGCAGATGCCGCTGTTGTCCGGCAAGAAACTCCGCATCGACACCGATCAACAGCCTCAACACCACGGGACGACGGCACAAACCCTAGCCGTGACCCCAATCCATGCCGGTGCCACCGACGCCCTGTCTCGCTACGAGGCGCTTTCATGCGTGATCGGTCACTGGCTGCGCAACGCGCGGCGCCAGGCTTGCACCCTAGAAGAAGCTTGGGATGCCGTACGCGAACACAACGCTGCCATGATCCGGCCGCCCTGGGCGGAAGACAGGCTGCGCAAGGAATTTGACGCGCTCCACCGCCGAGACGTTGCAAATCATGGCCCCATGCCGACGCGCACCTGCGCGATGAACGATGACGGCAGCGCCCCCATCGCAGGCCAGAGCGAAGATGCCCTGGCCAACCGCTTTGCACGCGCACACGCAGGACACTGGAAGCATGTGGCTGCCTGGGGCAAATGGTTCCACTGGACTGGCCAGGTCTGGGCACTGGACGAGACCAGTGCTGTCCGAGAGCAGGCACGTCAAATTTGCCGTACGGTTGCGGAGGAATGCGACAAGCCTGCAGATGCTCGCCGGATCGCGAGCGACAAGACGATTTCCGCCTGCCTGCGCATTGCAGCCAGTGATCCTCGCAGTGCAACGCGGATCTCTGATTGGGACGCACATCCGATGATGCTGGGCACCCCGACCGGCATCATCGATCTGAAAACCGGCGAGTTGCTGCCGCACGATCCCGCCTTGATGCTCACCCAAATGACAGCGGCGTCGCTTGGTCAGGATTGCCCGCGCTGGACACGTTTCCTCGAGGAGATCACCGCCGGCGATGCGGAGTTGATGGCCTATCTCGCGCGCCTTGCGGGCTACTGCCTGACCGGGTCGACCCGGGAACAGGTCTTCGCATTCCTTCATGGCGATGGCGCCAATGGCAAATCGGTCTTCTTGTCGACCATTGCGCATGTCCTCGGCAACTACGCCGCGACGTCGACACTCGATACGTTCATGAACACGTCGGCCTCACGTCATTTGACCGAACTCGCCGGTCTCAAGGCCGCGAGGCTGGTGATCGCCCCCAAACCGAACAAGGGCACAGTTGGGCGGAAGCCCGCATCAAGACCGTGACCGGCGGCGAAAAAATTCGGGCCAATTTCATGCGCCAGGACCATTTCGAATATACGCCCCAGTTCAAGCTGCTGATTGCCGGCAATCACCGCCCGCAACTCAGCGGGCACGGCGAGGCGATGCGCCGGCGGCTTCATCTTATCCCGTTCGACGTTACGATTCCGGCCGATGAGCGTGATCCCGACCTGATCGAAAAGCTCCAGCAGGAACGTGACGGGATCTTGCGCTGGATGGTCGATGGCTGCGCCGAGTGGCAACGCATCGGCCTGTCGCCTCCGTCGAGTTTGCAGGCTGCAGTGAACGAATACCTCACGGACGAGGATGTGGTCGGCCAGTGGATCGCCGAATGCTGCGTCGAAGAGGCCACCGCAACGGCGGGGTCGAAAGCGCTGTTCGCGTCATGGAAAGCCTGGGCCGAGGCGGCTGGAATTATGCCCGGCAACATCAAGATCTTCGGCGCGGCAATGCGCGCGCGAGGCCACAAACCCAAGTATGTCCAGCGTGCCAGGGGGTGGCAAGGCATCGCGCTCTCTCGGAACTTGTCGGAGCGGGAGGGAGACTCATGAAACTCCCCAACCCGCTGCCTCCCGAGCACATGAAGCCGCTCGAACGCCGTGCCGAACTCTGCCGCCTGCTGGCGCTCGGGCTGATCCGCCTGCGGATGCGCGGGTCCGACGAAGCATCTGAGAAAATTAGAGAAAGTTCGCTTGCTCCACCGCCCGACCAGAGCGGTCATGCAACCACCGCAACTCGGAGACAGACATGACCGACACCATCCCCGCGCGCATCGCTGCGCTGAAAACCACCCCGACACCCGAGCTGAAAGCCCAGTGGCGCGAGCTCTTCGACAGCGAACCGCCGCCCTTCAACCGCCGCCACCTTGAGAGCCGCCTGGCCTATCGCATCCAGGAGCTGACCTATGGCGGGCTCAAGCCCGAGACGGTCCGGCGGCTGGAACGGCTGGGGGAGGAGCTCGATGGCGGCGACCGCAAAAAGAGCCGCGTCCGCGCCGATCTCAAACCCATCGCCGGCACGCGCCTGATCCGCGAGTGGCAAGGCGTCGAGCAGGTCGTCACCGTCACCACCGATGGCTTCGAATGGCAGGGCCGTCCCTACAAATCGCTGTCGGCCATCGCCCGCGCCATCACCGGGACGCGCTGGAACGGCTGGGTCTTCTTCGGGCTCAAGAGCCGGAGAGCCACATGACCAGATCGCCAGAGAACTCCAAAACCATCCGCAAGCTCCGCTGCGCCATCTACACCCGGAAATCCTCCGAGGAAGGGCTGGAGCAGGAGTTCAATTCTCTCCACGCCCAACGGGAGGCCTGCGATGCCTTCATCGCCAGCCAGCGCTCCGAGGGCTGGGTTCTGGTCCGCGACCAGTATGACGATGGCGGCATTTCCGGCGGCACGCTGGATCGACCCGGCCTGCAGCAGCTGATGGAGGACATCGAGGACGGACTCGTCGACGTGGTGGTGGTCTACAAGATCGACCGTCTCAGCCGCTCGCTCGCCGACTTCGCCAAGCTGGTCGAGGTGTTCGACCGCAACGGCGTCACCTTCGTCTCGGTCACGCAGTCCTTCAACACCACCACCTCCATGGGCCGGCTAACGCTGAACATCCTGCTCTCCTTTGCCCAGTTCGAGCGCGAGGTCACCGCCGAGCGCATCCGCGATAAGGTCGCCGCCAGCCGCAAGAAGGGCATCTGGATGGGCGGCGTCCCGCCCTACGGCTATCGGGTCGAGAACCGGAAGCTGGTCGTCGACGACGAACGCGCCGGGCATGTCCGCTGGATCTTCGCCCGCTTCATCGAGATCGGCTCGGGCATCGAGCTTGCACGGCAAGCCGAGCACCACGGCGTCCGGACCCCGCGCGGCAACCGGATGGACAAGACCTACCTCTACCGCATCCTGAACAACCGTACCTATCTCGGCGAGGCGGTCCACAAGGGCACGAGTTACCCCGGTCAGCATGACGCCATCATCGACCGTGCGACTTGGGACAAGGTTCACACCGTTCTGCAGGAAAGCCCCCGGAAGCGCGCAGCCCGAACCCGCGCCGAGACCCCTGCCCTGCTCAAAGGGGTGCTGTTTGGCCTCGACGGCGCGGCCTTCTCGCCGACCCACACCCGCAAGGGCGACAAGCTCTACCGCTACTATGTCAGCCAGACCGTGCTGAAGCAGGGCGCGGGCTCTTGCCCTATCGGCCGTGTCCCGGCCGGCGAGATCGAGGCCGCCGTCATCGACCAGCTACGCGCCGTGTTCCGCCAGCCCGAGATCGTCGCAGGCACCTGGAAGGCGGTCGACACTCATGCAGACAAGCCCACCGAGGCCGATGTCCACGCCGCGCTCCAGCAGCTCGACCCGCTGTGGGACGAACTCTTTCCGGCCGAGCAGGCACGGATCGTGACGCTGCTGGTCGAGCGCGTGGATATCGGCACGGACGGACTCCACCTTCGGCTTCGGATCGACGGGCTCCGAGGACTGGCACAGGACTCTCACCCGCAAGATCAGGACGTCCCAGCATGACATCCACGTCCGACACCATGGCGCTCCACATCCCCTTCTGCGTCCTCAAGCGCGGCGGACGCCGGGTGGTCCAGATTCCGAACGGGTCTGCGGCACCGGCCCGGGCCGACAGCACCCTGGTCAAGGCACTGGCGCGTGCATTCCGCTGGAAACGGATGCTGGACTCCGGAGACTTCATGACACTAGCCGAGCTGGCCCGGCAGGAACAGGTCACCCCCTCTTTCCTCAGCCGCATCCTCCGCCTGACGCTCCTCGCCCCTGACATCATCGAAGCGATCCTCGACGAAAAACAAGATCCCGAACTGGCTCTCGCGCCCCTCATGCAGCCGTTTCCCGTCGAGTGGGACCAGCAGGCAGAGTACTTCCGGTAGCGCGCAAAAGGCGGCTATTGCACCGGACCAGCGCAACGGACACAACCCATCCGAGACATGCGAGCCGCGTGCAGCATCCGGCTGAGCCAGGGACACCATGGACCTTCGCCGCGGTGACAATCCGATCACCCAGCAAAGATGAAAGCCGACATTCAGAACAGACCAAGATCGAGGTTTGTTCTGCATCGCCGCATGACAGCACCGAGCCCGAAGTGACGAATGCTGCGAAATGTGCCAAGGTCTTCTTCGGATCAGATCGGAGGGAGGGGGCAAGCATGCGAATCGGCGTGATCGGGTGCGGAACGATTGCCAGTGCGGTTGTGGAAGGCATCGTTCACGATGGGCATCAGATCACTGTTTCCGAGCGCAGCGCTCATCATTCCTCGTCTCTCGCTAAAGCCTATGAGAACGTTCGGATTGCGGACAACCAAGGCGTAGTCGACGCAAGCGACGTTCTGTTTCTGGGATTGATGGCCGAGGTTGCGACAGATGTCCTCGGCTCTCTGACTTTTCGAGAAGGACAAGTCGCGATTACATTCATGGCTGGTGTGTCGCTTGCGGACGCAGACGTCTTGGTCCGACCGGCACGCGCGATTGCCATAATGATGCCCTTTCCCGGAATTGCACAGGGCGGCACGCCCATTATGATGTACGGCGACGCTGAAATCGTCACGGATATCTTCGGTGCTCGGAACAGCATCTATCCTTTGCAAGACGCGGATGAGATGACAGCCTACCTGAGCGCGCAGGCTGTGCTCTCTCCTGTCGCGCGCATGGTTGGCGATGCTGCGGACTGGCTTGGGGATCGCGTGTCGGACAAGAATCAGGGCGAAGCCTTTCTGAGAGAGTTGGTGGCATCGAACCTGTCGACAATCGCTTGTGAACCCCTGATCGAGGCGCTCAACGCGCCGGGTGGATACAACCAGAGGCTTCGACTTCATATGGAAGCTCAAGGGATGACCACGGCGCTCAAGAACGGCCTCAGCAAAATGGCTTAGTCTGAAACTGACAACTGTTCGAGTTGCTTTCGGTTCTCACCGCCGCAGCCAAAACTCAGAGGTAGTAAATGACCAAAGCAGTCGTTCAGGTCGTCAAACGGAACGTCCGTTTCGTCCGCAAAATGTGAGTTCGCCCTTGCCTCGGCGTCGCAACCGCGGCGAATGGCCGGTCTCGAGAAGCTGCGCCGCAGCGGATGACAGCGGGACAGGCGTCGGCCGGAAACGTAGGTGACACGGGCGGTGAAGGGCCTCGAGGATGCAGCGTCTGCGCGTAGCCAGCACATTCCGCACCGAGGACGAAAGCCCGGCCTCTTGGTACCGTAACACAGCGCTCTGGCCCGAGACTTCGCCCCCCCGATGTTCGATCCCGGTTGTATCAGGTCGGACGCAACTGGCGTCGAACGCATTAGCCATCCATCTCGGAAAACGGCGAACTTTCAATACATTGCAAGCTCTGTACTAAATCAGTGCAGTCAACAGCTTCGGAGAATGTCCGCCAAAGAGAGCGGAAACCGGGTGCACGGTTCTAGATTCAGTTCAGCGGGCAGGCTGTATAACCCTTGAAAACAAGGGACAAAATCGGCACCCATCGCCAACAGAGAATTTGTTCGGGAGATCAACTGGCTGGGGTGGTAGGATTCGAACCTACGGTACGCGGTACCAAAAACCGTTGCCTTACCACTTGGCTACACCCCAACCGTGGCGGCGGTATTACGCGAAGGGTTCAGGGGGCGCAAGACCTCCGACGGCAAAAAATTCATCTCTTTTTCGCCTTACGTCGAGACAGCTCTCAGACTGCCTCGGCGCGGTCGAAGGCGTGGCGACTGCGGCCCTCGCGCTTCGCGGCGTAGAGCGCCGCATCCGCCCGCTCAAGAAGGCCGGCAACGCCCGCAGGCGAGGGATTGTCCGGGTCGTGCAGGGCGATCCCAATGCTGGCCGAGACCCGGCAGGACGCGCCCTCGACCGGCACCGGGACCTCGATTCGCGAGATCAGCTGACCCGCCAGATCCGACAGTCGCTCGCGGTCGGTGAGACCGAGCGGCAGGATGACGAACTCGTCGCCACCGATCCGCGCCACCAGATCGTTCTTGCGCGTGAGATCGAGCATCGCCCGCGCCACCGCCTGCAGCACCCGGTCGCCGGCGGCATGGCCGCGACTGTCGTTCACCTGCTTGAAATGGTCGAGATCGAGATGCAGCACGGCGAAACGCTCACCGCCGCGCACCAGCCTTTGCAGGAGCTGGTCCATGGCGCGGCGATTGCCGAGCCCGGTGAGCGGATCGGTGAAGGCGCGCTGCTCGGCGGCCTGCATGGCGCCCTGCAGCCGGCGATTGAGCGTGCGCGAGGATTCCATCGCCGCGCTCTTGGCCTCGACGAGGTAGAGCATGTCGATGGCGAGATCGGTGGCCGCGAAATCGGTCGCGGTGAGCGCGCGGCGGCGAACCGCCTCGACCACGCCGATGCCGAAGGAGAGGTTGAGCACCGCGCCGCCCGCCCCGTCGGGCATCGCCAGCCCCTTCATGGCGCTCCCGGCCTCGCCCCGCAGCCGGAGCTGCAGCTTGCGGCCTGAGAGCGCCAGAAGCGACGGCAGCGTGGCGACGCGGCGCGGGCGGAAAATCTCGACAAGGTCTCCGAAGGGCCGCCCCAGCGCTGGCTCTGGGCCGAGCAGCTTGGCCAGCGTCGGACCGAGCCCGGTCACCTGCCCGTCCGGCCCGATCGCCATATGCAGCGGCATGAGCGCGGCCAGTGTCTCGGGCGGCAGGCTCATGGCCCCGCCCCCTGCCCCGACACCGGGGTGCCGCCGAGGTCGAAGCTCCGCCCGGCGGCGAAATCGGTCTGCACGACCGTGATCTCGATCCGCTCGGAGCCTTCGCTGGCGCCAGCATGCTCGAGGATGACCAGCGCGCCGTAATCGTCCGCCATGGCACGCAGCACCCCCACGAGAACGTGGCCGAGCCCGTGCGGGTGCGCGGCGCAGCTGCGGCAGATCAATTCGAAACAGCCGGACGGCCGGTCGCAGAGTTCCAGCTCGGGCAGATCGAGATCGGCCACCGCCAGCCGGGCGCGTCCGGGCAGATCCTCGAGCGAATGCAGGAAATCGGTGAAATCCAGCCCGCCATAGCGCATCAAGCGGCGCAGGCCCTCGTTGTTGGGATGGGTGATCAGGTAGGTGCCGATATCCTCGAGAATCGCCTCACCCGGCTTGTCGAGCCGCACCACCGCGGCGGCGAGCACCCGCTCGACCGTGGCGGGCTCGTAGTCGAGCATCGCCTCGAACGCCGGGCTGTCGAGATCGGCGCGGCGCGCGATCTCGGCCCAGACACCCTGCCCGTAGGTATCCTGCAGGAAACACTGAAGTGTGCGCGCCACCAGCCCGTGCATCCGATCCATCCGTATGCCTGTCGTCGACGCCAGTTTCGGCGCAGGCGCTTAAGATCGGCCCAACGAATAGAATTTTCGCCATCTTTCCGGCCGGTCCGGCCCCCGCGGCGGCGGATCGGCTCAGAGGATCGCGAGCCAGCCGGGCAGATGACCGATATCCGGAAGCACCGCATCGGCCAGCGGCGCAAGGCGCTCGGCGCCGATCGGGCCGGTCAGCACCGCGACGGTCTGCATCCCGGCGGCGCGGCCGGCGCTGAGGTCATGCGGGCTGTCGCCTACCATCACGATGCGCCCCGGCGCGATCTCGACATGATCGGCGAAGGCCAGCAGTGGTGCCGGATCGGGCTTGGCGCCGAAGCCGCTGTCGAAGCCCGCGACGAAGCGGAACGCCTCGCGGATCCCGGCCTGACCGAGATGGGCATGTGCCACGCTCTCGGCGTCGTTGGTCATCACCCCGAGCGCAAGCCCGAGCCGGCCGAGCTCGGCCATCAGCGGCCGCAGAGGCGCGGCGGGCACCAGCGGTGCCTCGGCCCCGGTGCGTTCGAGATAGCGCTCCAGCTCCGCGGCGCTGCGGCCCGGCAACGCCGAGGCCAGACAGGCCGCCGCCTCCCGGTTGCTGCCCGCCACGATCGGGCTGTCGGCGTCGAAGGCACTGCGCTCGAGATCGAACCCCGTCGCCTCGGCCAGCGCCACCAGCGTCACCTCGCAACCGTCGGACAGATCGAGCAGCGCCCGCCGCCCCCAGGCGTTCCAGGTGGCACCGAACTCGAAGAGCGTGCCATCCTTGTCGAACAGCACCGCATCCGCGCGCAGGCTCATGTCCAATTCACCTCGCCACCGCCCGGCAGCATGGCGCGCGCCATGCGCGGCGTCTCGTAGTCCAACCCCTGCGAGTCGCAGAACCCGGTGATCCAGGCATCGTCCATCAGAATGAAGTCGAGCACGCCGCCCTGAAAGACCGGGTCTTCCAGCGCCTCGCGGAAATCCTGCTCGGACGCCCCGGTGGCGCCGAGGAAAACCGGCAGGAGTTCGTCGTTGGTGGCCAGCCAGGCGACCGCCTGAAGCCCGACCAGTTCAGCGCTTTCGCGGGAGATCACCATGGAGATGCCTAAAATCCGAAAGAGATTATTAACTATTGTCGGGGAAGACTTCCCGTCAGAGGACGCGCGCCCCCGGGGCCTGCGTAGCGCATGGTGGAAAAGGCTGCAATGACGGGACGGGTGCTTATCGCGGATGGCGTGACGACCAATCGCATCGCGCTGACGGCAGCGCTGAAACGGGCGTTCTACGAAGTCGCCAGTGCCGCCACCGGCGCCGAGGCGCTGCGAGAGATGCAGGCCCGGCGCCCCGATCTCGTCATTGCCTCGACCGCGCTCGCCGACATGGACCCGGCGGAGTTCTGCGCGCGCGCCCGCATGCTGGGCGCGGCCAGCGAGATTCCGGTGATCCTGCTCGCCACAGCGCCGTCGCGGCAGCAGCGCCACGCGGCGCTGGCGGCGGGGGCCGATGACGTGCTGTCGCAGCCGGTCGATCACGACCTGCTGCTGGCGCGGTTGCGCAACCTGCTGCGCGCCCGCGCCGCCGATGCCGAGCTGGTTCTGCGCGACGATACAAGGCGCGCGCTCGGTCTGGCGGAATCCGCCGTGGCCGAGTTGCAGCCGCCGGCGCGGGTCGCGCTGATCACCGCCTCGGTCGGTCCCGGGCTCGAGCCGGCCCTCGCCAGACTGCAAGCCCGGCTTCCCGACCGGATCGAGCGCCTGTCGCCGGATCAGGCGTTGCGGGCGACCGCAAGGCCCCCGGAGGTCTTCGTCATCGTCGAGACCGGGGCGCGGCGGCGCGGCGGGCTGGCCCTGCTGACCCAGCTGCGCGCCGCTCCCAGTTTCCGGCGCTCCGCCCAGATCTATGTCACCGCCCCCGAACGCTCTCAGCAAGCGGCGGCGGCGCTCGATCTCGGCGCCGACGACCTGCTCATTCACGGGGTCGACCCGGAGGAACTGGCGCTGCGGCTGTCGCGGCAGATCGCCCGCAAGCGCCGCCGCGACCGGTTGCGAGACAACATGCGGCACGGCTTGCGCGCAGCGGTGATCGACCCGCTCACCGGGCTCTACAACCGCCGCTACGCCCTGCCTCACGTGGCGCGTCTTGCGGAGCGCAACCGCGGCTTC
>NZ_JBYNAH010000100.1:0-16903 GCF_059781815.1 Salipiger sp.
AGCGCAGGTATTTCATCGGGTCGACGCTGTCGAAGCCCTTGCGCACTTCGAAATGCAAGAAACTCGGATCGCCCGCGCGCACCTTGCCGATGGTCTGGCCACGGCTCACCGCGTCACCCTTCTTGACGTCGAGATTGTCGAGATGGGTGTAGATCGACAGCACGTCGTCGGGGTGGCGGATCACCACGATCTGCACGTTGTCGGTGTTGGTGGTGATCGCCGCCACCGTGCCGCTGGCGGCGGCCTTGACCGCGCTGCCGACCGGGGCCGAGATATCGATGCCCTGGTTGTTCGACGAATACTCGCGGATGATGCTGCCGCTCACCGGCATCTGCATCGCGGCATTCGCGCTCGAGCTCGCCGCCGCCTGCGCCTGACCGATATCGGCCACCGGTTTTGCCGCGGGTTTCGGAGCCGCCGCTGCCGGTGCTGTGGCCGCCGCGGCGACGTTGGTCTGTGCGAGCGACGGCTCGTCCTTCGGCAGCGGCTGCGTCGACGAGGGCGGCTGCGGGGTCGGCGAGCCGGTGCCCGGCGCGGTGGTGACGCTCGTGCTCTGCGGTGCGGCGCCCTGTTCGACCACCGGGATCAGCAGATACTGGCCTTCGCGCAGGGTGTAGTTGCTGTCGAGCCCGTTCCAGTCCGCCAGCGTGCGCGGCGTCACGTTGTAGAGCCGTGCCACGGTATAGGCGGTCTCGCCGCGCTCGACCTTGTGGCGGATCGGCTCGACGCCGGACGTGGTCTGGGCCGAAGCCTGGCTCTGCGCCGCGCTCGCACTGCCCGCAGCGGCGGTCGAGGCCGGGGCGTTGTCGATGGCGGTGCTGGCAAGGGTGGTGATGTCGACCTCGCCGGCGGGGCGGATCGGTCCGGTGGTCGCCGCCCCTGTGGCGGGCGACGGCTCCGAGACCCGGCGGGGCAGGGCGATCACCTCGCCGGCGCGCAGCGGGTCGTTGATCTCGATGCCGTTGTAGCGGGCAAGCTCTCCCGCGGGCAGGCCGACCCGGTTCGCAACATCGGCGAGCCGGTCGCCGCGGCGCGCGACCGCGACCTGGTAGTTGGGGTAGGAGATCACCCCGCGATTGTCGGCCTGGGGCCGGTCACCGACCGCGGCGAGCGCCGCCTGGCTGGTGTCGATCGAGCCGCCCATGCGGCCGCGCAGATCGTAGTCGAGCGGTTCCGAACAGGCGCCAAGCGCGGCGATCAGCGCCAGTGGCGCGCCGATCCGGGCATGCCGTCGGAAGGTCAGGGAGCGGAGGGTGCTGTCCATCTCGATATCCTCATATGCGCCCCTTGTCGCCGGGACGTCATGAATATGGTGCCGGGCGGCCTAGCTGTCCTTTGCCAGACCTTCCACAAGCGGTACAAAACGCACGGGGCGCAACTCGTCATAATCGTAGCCCTGCTCCGTACGGGTGACACGGATCAGGTGCTGCACGGTGTCGGACTGGCCCACCGGCAGGGCCATGATACCGCCAATCCGCAACTGGGCCAAGAGCGGGCCGGGCGGGTCTTCGGCAGCAGCGGTGACCAGGATGCGGTCGAACGGCGCCTGATCGGGCAGACCGAAGCTGCCATCGGCGGTGAAGGCGGTGATATTGGCGAGATCGAGCTCTTCGAACACCTTGCGCGCGTCGGCCACCAGCCGCCGGTGACGGTCGACGGTATAGACCCGGCGCGACAGCTGGCTCAGCACCGCCGCCTGGTAGCCCGAGCCGGTGCCGACCTCGAGCACCTTCTCGCGGCCGGTCAGCCGCAGCGCCTGGGTCATCAGCCCGACCACCGAGGGCTGCGAGATGGTCTGCCCGCAGGGAATGGGCAGCGGCATGTCCTCGTAGGCGCGCTCGTTGAAATAGCCCTTCACGAAGGCGCCGCGGTCGATCTTCTCCATCGCCTGCAGCACGCTCTGGTCGGTGACCCCGTGCGAGCGCAGCGCAAAGAGGAACTGCATCTTGGCCTCGGCGTCGAAGCTCATGCGAAGGCCTCGCCAAGCTGTGCCAATGCGGCGTGATCGGTGAGATCGGCGCGCATCGGCGTGACCGAGATATAGCCACCGAGATTGACATCGGCATCGCTGCCGGGCGTCGCCGAGACGCGCTGGTCGCCGCCGCGGATCCACAGGAAGCGGCGTCCCGAGGGCGACAGGTGCGGTTCGGTCGAAAAGCCGGTGCCTGCGCGCCGCCCTTGCGCCGCGAGCCGGACCCCCTGCACCTTCGCGGCCGGCACGGGCGGGAAGTTTACGTTCCAGAACAACCGGTAATCGCCGGCGGTGGCGTCGGTCGCGGCAAGGATCTGCCGCACCACCGCGGCGCCATGGCTGGCTGCGGCCTCGAACGGGTTCTCGAGATCGCGGGTTTCGGGGCCGAGATATTGCGACAGGGCGATCGCCGGCAGCCCTTGCAGCGAAGCCTCGAGCGCGCCGCCGAGCGTGCCGGAATAGAGCACGTTCTCGGCCGAGTTGTTGCCGCGGTTGACCCCCGAGAGCACCAAATCGGGCGGCGTGTCCTTCAGCACGTCATGCACGCCCGCGAGCACGCAATCGGCCGGGCTGCCCTCGGCGGCAAAGCGCCGCGGGCCCATCTCGGCAATCATCATCGGGCGGGTATAGCTGATGCAATGCGCCACCCCCGACTGCTCGAAGGCGGGGGCCACGGTCCAGACCTCGCCACCGGGGCCCGCGATCTCCGCCGCGATGGCTTCGAGCACGGCAAGGCCCGGCGCGTTGATGCCGTCGTCATTGGTGATGAGAATGCGCATGAAAACCCCTGTCTTTCCGCCTGAATAGGCAATGTGACAAGACGGGGCAAGCGCCGGGCAGTGTTCCGCGGCGAACTGTGGGCGCACCGCCCACCAATGAGCCGATGGGGGGCAACCTCGCGTGTGAAGGGGGCCAGCTCGCTCTTGGCCTGCGGCCAATTCACCCCCGAGTTATTTTGGAACCAGAGAAGACAAGGGCGCAGCGCTCCTGTCTTCTCTTCGTCAAAAATACTCCCGCCGGAGGCAGGCCGGCCCGCGGGGCCGGGTGCGGCCTCAGGCGTCGCCGCTGCGGGTGGCGGTCAGTTCGATCAGCACCTCGACCTCGAAGCTGAGCTGTCCGGGATCGCCCATGTTGTCGCCGATGCCGTAATTGCGGCGGTCGAGCGTGGTGCGGCCCTGCATCTCGGCGGTGTCGCCCTCGAGGGTCAGTGTGAAGGGCAGGGTGACCGGCACCTCCGCGCCCTTGAGCGAAAGCGTTCCCTGCGCCTCGTAGCCATCCGCCACGTTCACGATGTCGGCGCGGAAGCTGGCGGTGGGGAAGTCGCTCGCGGCGAAGAAATCGGCACCCAGAGCCTGGCTGGTGACCGAGCCGAGCGTGAGCGAGGGGATCGAGATCGTGACCTCGACCTCGCCGGCCTTGCCGGGGGCGTCCTGCGGCTCGAAGGAGATGGAGGCGGTCCAGTCGGCGAAGCTGCCGGTGACCTCGGAGCCCATCTGCACGAGGCGGATCGACAGGCTGCCGTCCTGCACCTCCCAGTCCGAGGCCGCTTCTTCGAGGGCCGGGGCCTTGCCGGGCTCTTCAGTGGTGAAATAGCCCGCCGCGGCGCCGCCGCCGAGGACCGCGATCCATGCCGCCAGCGCCAGAACCGCCGGCACCGCGCCGGCGTGGCGTGCTCCGGGCCGACCGGCGGGCTCGCCGCGGGCCATGCGGCGCAGGGTGGCGTCACGGTCGACCGCGGCGTGCTTGATGGCGCCGGCCACGTGCAGCGCCAGAGCGCCCACCAGCAGCCACTGCGCGAGGAAATGCACCGTGGCCATGGTCTCGGCCAGATCAGGCGAATTGGGAACGAAGGGCAGGTCCTGCCCGAAGGGCCACCAGATCGGCGCGAAGCCGTCGGTCGCGGCGTGCTCGATCCAGCCCGAGAGCGGCACGATCACCAGCGCCGCGTAAAGCGCCCAGTGCACCGCATCGGCCAGCGTGGTCTCGGCCCGGCGCTCGGGATGCAGCGGCACCGGTCGCGGCTGGACCATGGCCCAGAGGATGCGCCCAAGCGCCAGAAGGAAGATCGCCACGCCGAGCGTCTTGTGGGCCGAGAACAGCGCCGTCTTGAGCGCGATCTGATCGGCGTCCTGCATCGGGGCGAGATGGGCGATCCAGCCCAGCGGGATCATGATCAGGATGCCGAGCGCGATCAGCCAGTGAAAGGTCCGCGCGAGGCTGCCGTAAGAGGTGGCGGTGTTGGAAAGGGGCATCCGGGGCTCCTGTCGGGGATGTCGTTGCCTGCCTTACCTAGCCGTGCTGCGCCGCAGCGCAATTGCGGAGCGGCGCACAGCTCTCGTGCGTGAGCGTTGCGAAGGCGCTGCAACGGCGCTAAGGGAAGCCCCCAACGGCACGGCAGACGTGCACAATCGGCAGAAGATGGGAGGATCCCCGATGTCCCGAGCATTCATTTTCCCCGGTCAGGGCGCGCAGGCGATCGGCATGGGCAAGGCGCTGGCCGAGGCCTACCCGGCGGCGCGCTCGGTGTTCGACGAGGTCGACGCGGCGCTCGGCGAGAACCTCTCCACGCTGATCTGGGAGGGCGAGGCCGAGACGCTGACCCTGACCGAGAACGCCCAGCCGGCGCTGATGGCGACCTCGCTAGCGGCGGTGCGGGCGCTTGAGGCCGAGGGCGTCTCGGTCGGCACGGCCAGATTCGTGGCCGGGCACTCGCTCGGAGAATACTCTGCACTCACCGCCGCCGGCGCGCTCAGCGTCGCCGATGCGGCACGGCTGCTGCGCACCCGCGGACGCGCAATGCAGCAGGCGGTGCCGGTGGGCGAGGGTGCCATGGCGGCGTTGCTCGGGCTCGACCTCGCCACCGCCCAGGCGGTGGCCGCCGAGGCGGCGCAGGGCGGCGGCGTCTGCGCCGCGGCCAATGACAACGATCCCGCGCAGGTGGTGATCTCGGGCAGCAAGGATGCGGTCGAGCGCGCCGTCGAGATCGCCAAGGCGAAAGGCGCCAAGCGCGCGGTGATGCTGCCGGTGAGCGCGCCGTTCCATTGCGAACTGATGGCGCCCGCCGCCGAGGTCATGGCCGAGGCGCTGGCTTCCGTCGAGATCGCCGCGCCGAGCGTGCCGCTGGTGGCCAACGTGCGCGCCAGCGCCGTCACCGACCCGGCCGAGATCCGCGCTTTGCTGGTCGAGCAGGTCACCGGCTCGGTGCGCTGGCGCGAGTCGGTGGAATACATGGTGGCGCAGGGCGTCACCGAGTTCTGGGAGATTGGCGCGGGCAAGGCGCTGACCGGCATGGTGCGCCGCATCCACCGCCCCGCCGCGGTGCAGACCGTCGGCACGCCCGAGGATGTCGCCAAGGTGCTCGAAGCGGCCGAGTGAGCCGCGTCTTGCAGCGCGAGGGAGAGCGCCGCGCGGTGCTCTCACCCTTGCCCTGCGCGCGGGCCGGTGCGATACGCGACGGCAAGCAATGCGAACTGACGGAACTGAGAAGAGAGAGGCAAGCCGAGCCATGTTTGATCTGACTGGAAAATGCGCGCTGATCACCGGGGCCTCCGGCGGCATCGGCGGTGCCATCGCCAAGGCGCTGCACGAGGCGGGCGCCACGGTGGGGCTCTCGGGCACCCGCGAGGCGCCGCTGCAGGCGCTGGCGGATGAGCTGGGCGAGCGGGCGTTTGTGCTGCCCTGCAACCTCTCCGACCCCGAGGCCGTCGCGGCGCTGCCGAAGCAGGCGGCCGAGGCGATGGGGAGCGTCGACATCCTCGTCAACAATGCCGGCATCACCCGCGACAACCTGTTCATGCGGATGTCGGACGAGGAATGGCAGTCGGTGCTCGACGTCAACCTCACCGCCACCTTCAAGCTCTGCAAGGGCGTGCTGCGCGGCATGATGAAGGCGCGCTGGGGCCGCATCGTGAACATCTCCTCGGTGGTCGGCGCGACCGGCAATCCTGGGCAGGGCAACTACGCCGCCGCCAAGGCCGGCATGGTGGGCATGTCGAAATCGCTGGCCTACGAGGTCGCCTCGCGCGGGATCACCGTCAACGCGGTGGCGCCGGGCTTCATCGAGACCGCGATGACCGACAAGCTCAACGACGACCAGAAGGCCGGTATCCTCGGCCAGATCCCGGCGGGCCGCATGGGCAGCGCCGACGAGATCGCCTCGGCGGTGCTCTATCTGGCGAGCCCGGAGGCGGGCTACGTGACCGGTGCGACGCTGCATGTGAACGGCGGCATGGCGATGCTGTAAACGCCGCTTTCATGAGGGGCGGAAAGCATTTGCCAACCTCGCCCCTTATGATATAGGCGCGCAAGGAATGAGGCCCGGGGGTGCGATCCGTCGCACCGCAAGGCCGGACCCGGACCATCCGGGGATGAGGCGCCCGCTATGGGCGAAATTGAGCCACCACCCCGGTGGGGCAAGGGCAGAGAGGGCCGCAGGGCCCGGACAAATGTGAGGACGGAAACATGAGCGATATCCCTGATCGCGTGCGCAAGATCGTTGTCGAGCATCTCGGCGTTGAAGAAGACAAGGTGACCGAGAGCGCCTCGTTCATCGACGATCTGGGCGCAGACAGCCTCGACACCGTCGAGCTGGTCATGGCCTTCGAAGAAGAGTTCGGCATCGAGATCCCGGACGACGCCGCCGAGACCATCCAGACCTTCGGCGACGCGGTCAAGTTCATCAAGGAAGCGTCGTAAGCGACGCCTCCGGAACGACCGGAAGTCATCGAGCGGCGTCCCTCTGGGGCGCCGTTTTCGTTTGTGAGGCGCGGCCACGCTGCCCGATGCCGCGTCAGTTGGCCCCCGTCGCGACTTGGGGGCGCTGCCCCCGCCCGCGCGATGCGCGGACTCCCCCGAGGTATTTTGAAACCAGAGAAGACAGGGGTGCTGTGCCCGCTGCTTCTCTTCGTCAAAAATACTCCCGCCGGAGGCAGGCCGTCGATGGCGGCCGGGACATGCTTTGGGGCAGGGGCGCAGGCTGGCGGGCATGAAAAAGGCGCGGGCCCCGAAGGGCGCCGCGCCTGTGATCGGTCCGTGGGAGGGCGGCGGGTCAGCCGTCGAAATCGACCTCTTCGATGATCCGCAGCGCGTCGGCGCGCAGCTCGGCCAGCGTCATCAGGTTGACGTCGTCGGCCTCGAAGCTGCCCCAGCCGGTGACCAGCGCGTCGGCCTCGGTGCCGGGCGCGATCGGGTATTCGAAATTGGCGTGGGCATAGATTTCCTGCGCCTCGGGCTGGGTCAGGAATTCCATCATCTTCAGCGCGTTCTCGCGGTTCGGGGCGGATTTGGTCATCGCCACGCCGGAGATGTTCACGTGAGTGCCGGCGCCTTCGAAGACCGGGAACAGCACGTTGACCGAGTCGGCCCAGGCCTTCTGCTCGTCATCGTTGATCATCTGACCCATGTAGTATGTGTTGCCCAGCGAGATGTCGCATTCGCCCGACCAGATCGCCTTGACCTGGGCACGGTCATTGCCCTGCGGCTTGCGCGCGAGGTTGGACTTCACGCCCTCGAGCCAGGCCTTGGTCTCTTCCTCGCCGTGGTGGTGCAGCATCGCCGCCACCAGCGCCACGTTGTAGGGATGGGTGCCCGAGCGGGTGCAGATCCGGCCTTCCCACTTGGGATCGGCGAGATCCTCGTAGCTCGTCACCTCGGACGGGTCGACCCGGTCCTTGGAGGCATAGACGATGCGGGCACGGGTGGTCAGGCCGAACCAGTGGCCCTCGGGGTCGCGGTACTGTGCCGGCACGTTGGCGTTAAGCACGTCGCTTTCCACCGCCTGCGTCACGCCGGCATTCACGATTGCCGACAGGCGCGAGATGTCCACCGTGAACACCAGATCGGCCGGCGAGCGGTCGCCCTCGGCCTGAAGGCGCTCGACCATGCCCTTGTCGAGGAAGGCCACGTTGACGTCGATGCCGGTGGCCTCGGTGAAGGCCTCGGTCAGCGGCGCGAGCAGCTCCGGCTGGCGGTAGGAATAGAGATTCACCTCTTCGGCCAGCGCCGGGCTCGTGGCGGCGATCAGGGCAAGGGCGGTGGGTGCAAGGCGCATGTATCGGTCTCCCATGGGTGCGGATTGCAGATGCGCGCTTGATAACCTGACTAAAACACTCTGGTCAATCTTTGTGCGATGCGGAAACGCTTACGACCGCGCGTCTTTTTCGCGCGCCTTTGCCGCGTCCCAGAGCGCGTCCATCTCGGCGAGGTCGCTGTCTTCCGGGCGCTTGCCTTGCTCGGCCAGCGCCGCTTCGATGGACGCGAAGCGTCGGGTGAACTTGGCGTTGGCGGCGCGCAGCGCGGCCTCGGGGTCGATCTCGAGGTGACGCGCGAGGTTGGCCATGACGAAGAGCAGGTCGCCGAACTCTTCCTCCACGTGGTCGGGGTCACTCGCCTCGCGCAGCTCCTGCGCCTCCTCGACAATCTTGTCGATGACCTCGTCGGTGGAAGGCCAGTCAAAGCCCACCCGGGCGGCGCGTTTCTGCAGCTTCACCGCGCGCAGCAGCGCCGGGAGCCCAAGCGCCACCCCGTCGAGCACGCCCTTCTCAGCCCGCGCGGCGCGCTCCTCGGCCTTGATCGCCTCCCAGTCCGAGACCTGCTGCTCGGGCGACTTGGCGTTCGACTCGTCGCCGAACACATGCGGGTGCCGCGCCACCATCTTGTCCGACATGGTGTCGGCCACCTCGTCGAAGGTGAAAAGCCCGCGCTCGGCCGCCATCTGGGCGTGGAACACCGACTGGAACAGCAGGTCTCCCAGCTCGCCCTTGAGCTCGCCCCAGGCCTCGCGCTCGATGGCGTCGGCGACCTCGTAGGCTTCCTCGATGGTGTAGGGCGCGATGGTCGAGAAATCCTGCGCCACGTCCCACGGGCAGCCGGTCTCGGGATCGCGCAGCCGGCGCATGATCTCCAAGAGGCGCAGCATGCCGCCCTTGGGATCGTGGATCAGGTCATGCGCCGCTGCGTCGCTCTGCGTGTCGCTCATGGACTTCCCCCGCGTTTCGGTATTGGGTGCAGTCCTGCGCCAAGCCAGCCCCGGAGTCCACCCATGCCCATCGTCAACCGCATCGCCGATTACGCCGAGGAGATGAAGACCTGGCGGCGGCACCTGCACCGCAACCCCGAGCTCAGCCTCGATTGCCACCAGACCGCCGCCTTCGTGGTCCAGCGCCTGCGCGAGTTCGGCATCACCGAGATCCACGAGGGCATCGCGCAGAGCGGCGTGGTGGCGATCGTCGAGGGGCAGGGCGCGGGGCCGGTCACCGGGCTGCGCGCCGACATGGACGCGCTGCCGATGGACGAGGAGACCGGCGCGGAATACGCCTCGGAGGTGCCGGGCAAGATGCATGCCTGCGGCCATGACGGCCACACCGCGATGCTGCTGGGCGCGGCCAAGTACCTTGCCGAGACGCGCAACTTCGCCGGCAAGGTGGCGCTGATCTTCCAGCCCGCGGAAGAGACCATCGGCGGCGGCCGCATCATGGTCGAGGAAGGCATCATGGAGCGCTTCGGGATCGAGCAGGTCTACGCGCTGCACACCGATCCCTCGCGCCCGCTGGGCGAGATCGCCACGCGCCCCGGGCCCTTGATGGCGGCGGTCGATGATTTCGAGCTGCGGCTGACCGGGCGCGGCGGCCACGCCGCCCATCCCGACACCTGCATTGATCCCATTCCCTGCGCGCTGGCCATCGGGCAGGCGCTGCAGACCGTGCCCTCGCGCAACACCGATCCGCTGGAATCGCTGGTGGTCTCGCTCACCGTGGTGCAGACCGGCTCCGCCACCAACGTGATCCCCGAGACCGCCTATCTGGCGGGGACCGTGCGCAGCTTCGATCCCGGCATCCGCGACATGGCGGAGAAACGCATCCGCGAGATCGTTGCCGGTCAGGCGATGGCCTACGGGCTGCGGGCCGAGCTCGACTACCAGCGCAACTACCCGCCGACCATCAACCACGCCGAGCAGACCGCCTTTGCCGTCGAGGTCGCCCGCGAGGTGGTGGCCGAGGTGGTCGATGACAGCGTGCCCTCGATGGGGGCCGAGGATTTCTCCTACATGCTCGAGGCGCGCCCCGGCGCGTTCCTCTATCTCGGGCAGGGCGAGGGGCCGTTCTGCCACCATCCGAAATTCGATTTCAACGACGAGGCGGCGCCGATCGGGGCGAGCTTTTTCGTCAAGCTGGTCGAGGCGCGGCAGCCCTTGAAGCGCTGAGCGCTTTGAGGTTCGATGACCGAAGGCGGGATCGGGAGAGCCCGCGAAGGAGGGCGACATGCCAGTGATCAATTCCATCGCCGCCGAGGCCGACACGCTGACAGCGTGGCGCCGGCACCTGCACCAGCACCCCGAGCTGCTCTTCGATTGCGTGAAGACGGCCGCGTTCGTGGTCGAGCAGCTCGAGAGCTTTGGCATCGACGAGATCCATACCGGCATCGCCCAGACCGGCGTGGTGGCGATCATCGAGGGGCGCGCGCCCGGGCGCACCATCGGCCTGCGCGCCGACATGGACGCGTTGCCGATGGAGGATCTCTCGGGCACCGAGCACGCCTCCAAAGTTCCGGGCATGGCGCATACCTGCGGCCATGACGGCCACACCACCATGCTGCTGGGCGCCGCCAAGTATCTCGCCGAGACCCGCAACTTCGCCGGCCGCGTGGCGCTCTTGTTCCAGCCCGCCGAAGAGGGGGGCGGTGGCGGCAAGGTGATGGTCGAGGAGGGCATCATGGACCGCTTCGACATAGACGAGGTCTATGGCATCCACAACGCGCCGGGCGAGCCCGAGGGCTGCCTTGTCACCGCGCCGGGCCCGCTGATGGCCTCGGCCGACGAGTTCCGCATCGATATCGAGGGCGTCGGCGGCCACGGCGCCGAGCCGCAGGAAAGCGTCGATCCGATCCCGGCGGCCTCGGCCATGGTGATGGCGTTGCAGAGCATCGTCAGCCGCAATGTTTCGGCGATCGACAAGCTTGTGGTCTCCGTGACGCAGATCCACGCCGGCACCGCGCATAACATCATCCCCGGCACCGCCTTCCTTGCCGGCACCGTGCGCAGCTTCCGCCCCGAGATCCGCGACCTCGCTGAAAAGCGCCTGCGCGAGATCGCCGAGATGCAGGCGCAGGTCTTCGGCTGCACCGCGACCGTGACCTACGAGCGCGGCTACCCGCCGACGGTGAACCACGCCGAGCAGACCCGCTTTGCCGCACAGGTGGCGCGCGAGGTCGTGGGGGCCGAGAACGTGCGCGACGACATCGACCCGATCATGCCGGCGGAGGATTTTGCCTATATGCTCGAGGCGCGGCCCGGTGCCTACCTGTTCCTCGGACAGGGCGACACGCCGAATTGCCACCACCCGAAATACGATTTCAACGACGCCATCGCCCCGATCGGCGCGAGCTTCTTCGCGCGGCTGATCGAGACCGCGCTGCCGCTCAAAAGCTGACTGACGAGCCGACAAGGGAAAGCCGAGGACTATTATGGCGCTGGAAGACGCAAAGACCCAGATCGATCACGCCTTCACCCGCGAGGAGCTGAAGGGGCCGAGCTTCGAGAACGTGTTCGGCGGTGCCGCCTCGTTCCTGCGGCGCAAATACACCAAGGACCTGCGCGGCGTCGACATCGCGGTCACCGGCGTGCCCTTCGATCAGGCGGTGACCAACCGCTCGGGTACAAGGCTGGGGCCACGGGCGATCCGCGAGGCCTCGCTCCTGCAGCCCTGCGATGCGCCCTATGGCTGGGGTTACGACGTGCTCAGCGAATTCGCCATCGCCGATTACGGCGATCTGGCCTTCGACTATGCCAATGTCCCGGCCTTCCCGGCGACGCTGGAGGCGCATGCCAAGGGCATCCTCGAGCAGGGCGCGGCGATGATCACGCTGGGCGGCGATCACTCGATCACCCTGCCGCTCCTGAAGGCGCACGCGGCCAAGTACGGCCCGCTCAGCGTCATCCAGTTCGACGCCCATACCGACACCTGGGCCGATGACGATTTCGACCGCATCGACCACGGCACCTTCATGTACAAGGCCGTCAAGCTCGGGCTGGTGGATCCCAAGCGCTCGGTGCAGATCGGCATCCGCACCGACAACCCCGACACGCTGGGTTTTCACATCCTCGATGCGCGCGCGGTGCACGGGCAGGGCCCCGAGGCCATCGTGGCGCAGGCCAAGGCCATCGTCGGCGACAACCCGGTCTACCTCACCTTCGACATCGACGCGCTTGACCCGGCCTTCGCGCCGGGCACCGGCACGCCGGTCTGGGGCGGTCTGACCAGCCACCAGGCGGCGGTGATGCTGCGCGGGCTGGCGGGGATCGACCTGAAGGGCGGCGACGTGGTCGAGGTCTCTCCGCCCTTCGACACCACCGGCGCCACCGCCATCGCAGGCGCCCATGTGGCCACCGAGCTGCTCTGCCTCTGGGGCTGGACGCGCCGCTGAGGGCGATGCGCGGGATACCGCGAACGTGAGCCCGCCGGCCTTTTCCTGCCGGCGGAATCATGGGAACAGAAGGCCGCCCGTGTGTTGGGCGGTCCGTGCCGAGTGCGCCGACCGCTTGCCGCGGTCCGGGATCTGTTCCGACCCAAATGCAAGACCCGAAAGGACCGGTCTCCGTGCGTAAGATTTTCTGGCTCATCGTGCTTGTCGTCATCGGCGGTCTGGCCTGGATCCGGCTCGCCCCCTCCGACCCCGAGGTCTGGCATGTGGATCCCAAGGTCTCGGCCGATCAGGATCTCGCCCACGGCGTGCGCCGCCGGGTGCCGGGCGACGCGGCGCTCTTCGCCGTACTGCACCGCACCATCCTCGAGACCCCGCGCACCGAGGTGCTCGCCGGCAGCCCAGACGAGGGCCGGGTGACCTATCTCACCCGTTCGCAATGGATGGGCTTTCCCGATTACACCACCGTGCAGCTGAATGACGGCTTCCTCGAGCTCTATGGCCGTCAGCGCTTCGGCCAGTCCGACATGGGCGTCAACAAGGGCCGCGTCGACGGCTGGCTGGCGCAGATCTCCACCGAGGAGTGAGCCGGGGAGTGAGCCGGGCCTGCGCAGGGCGGTCGGAAATCTCGCCCCGTGCGATCTGCCCGCCCTTGACCCGCCGATGGTTTCGGGGAAGACAGTTGCGCCATGATCCCCTCTGACCGTCTTCAGCAAATTCGTGAACGTTTCGAGTATCTCGAGGCCCGCATGGCCGAGGGATCGGGCGACATTGCCGCCCTGGGCCGGGAATATGCCGAGCTACGCCCCGTGGTCGACCAGATCCACGACTGGACGAGCCTGCAGGCCGATCTCGCCGAGGCCGAGGCGATGCTCGACGATCCCGAGATGAAGGAGCTGGCCGAGGAGGAGCTTCCCGCCCTGCGCGCGCGCCTGCCCGAGGCAGAGAAGGCGCTGCAGCTGGCGCTTTTGCCCAAGGATGCCGCCGACGCCCGCCCCGCCATGCTCGAGATCCGCCCCGGCACCGGCGGCGAGGAGGCGGCGCTCTTCGCCGGCGATCTGGCGCGCATGTACCAGCGCTACGCCGAGGCGCGCGGCTGGCGCTGGGAAGTGATCGAGGAACAGCCCACCGAGCTTGGGGGCCTGCGCGAGCTGGTGGTGCGGATCGAGGGCGACAACGTCTTCGCGCGGCTGAAATACGAATCCGGCGTGCACCGCGTCCAGCGCGTCCCCGAGACCGAGAGCGGCGGCCGCATCCACACCTCCGCCGCCACCGTGGCGGTGCTGCCCGAGGCCGAGGCGGTGGATATCGACATCGCCGCCAATGACATCCGCATCGACACCATGCGCGCCTCTGGTGCTGGCGGCCAGCACGTCAACACCACCGACTCGGCAGTGCGCATCACCCACATCCCCACCGGTATCGTGGTGACCAGCTCGGAGAAATCCCAGCACCGCAACCGCGAGATCGCGATGAACGTGCTGCGCACCCGGCTCTTCGACCTCGAGCGCCAGAAGGCCGCCGATGCCCGCGCCTCCGACCGCAAGGCGCAGGTCGGCTCCGGCGACCGCTCGGAGCGCATCCGCACCTACAACTTCCCCCAGGGCCGCATGACCGATCACCGCATCGGCCTGACGCTCTACCGGCTCGATCAGATCCTCGCCGGCGATCTCGACGAGATCATCGACGCGCTCACCGCCGACGCGCAGGCTGCCCAGCTCGCCGAGATGGGCGCGTGACCGGCTCGGCGCTGCTCGCCGCGGCCACCCGGCGTCTGGCCGAGGCCGGCATTCCCGATCCCGGCCGCGATGCGCGCCGCTTGCTGGCGCATGTGCTGAAGGTACCGCCGGGGCGGCTGACCCTGTTCCTGCCCGATCCGGTCGAGAGTGAGCACGAACTGCTCTTCAACGCGGTGATCGAAAGCCGCGCCGCGCGGGTGCCGGTGTCGCACATCACCGGGCGCCGCCAGTTCTATGGCCGCGAGTTCCTTGTCACCCCCGAGGTGCTCGACCCGCGCCCCGAGACCGAGATCCTGATCGAGGCGGCGCTGGCCGACCCGTTTACCCGTGTGCTCGACCTCGGCACCGGCTCGGGCTGCATCCTGCTGACCCTGCTGGCCGAGCGCGAGGGCGCCACCGGCATCGGCACCGATCTCTCCGAGCAGGCGCTCGAGGTGGCGTTCTGGAACCGCAACGGGCTCAAGCTCGAGGCCCGCGCGGCGCTGGCCAGGGGCGACTGGTTCGGCGCGCTGGGAGAGGATGACCGCGAGCGCTTTGACCTGATCGTGTCGAACCCGCCCTATATCGCGCTCGACGAGATGGAGGCGCTGTCGCCGGAGGTGCGCGAGCACGAGCCGCGCATGGCGCTCACCGACGAGGGCGACGGCCTCACCGCCTATCGTGCCATCGCCGCCGGCGCGGTGTCGCATCTCGTCCCCGGCGGGCGGCTGATGGTCGAGATCGGCCCCAGCCAGGGCGCTGCCGTGGCCGATCTGTTCCGCCAGGCGGGGCTTGCGGAGGTGGCGGTGATCGCCGATCTCGATGGGCGCGACCGCGTGGTGGTGGGGCGCCTCGCCGCGGTCTGACCCACGAAAAGGAGCAACTTTCAGCGGTTTTCTTTGCGGTTTCGAGATTTTCCCTTGTTTCCGCAGCCCCGACATGGTTAGCAGGTGGGGTCGGTCCGGTGGATGCCTCTGGCGGTCCCGCCCGACGTCAACCCAACATTGATGTGACCCCGCACACGATGGCGCCAGAGGCGCCGCAGGGTCACAGGGACAGTCAGACACAAGGCTGATAGCAGAACAGATGCGATCCTCGAAATCCCGTTCGCGGTCGAAGAACAACCGCAACCGCAACTCGCTGGGCAACGTCGTCAACCGTGTGTTCGACAGCAACGGCCCCGAGGGCAAGGTGCGCGGCACGCCGCAGCAGATCATCGACAAGTACAACCAGCTGGCCCGCGACGCGGCGCTCGGCAACGACCGGGTGGCGGCGGAGAACTTCCAGCAGCACGCCGAACATTACCTGCGCATGCTCTCGGAAGCGCAGCGCGAGGTCGAGGCCAAGCGCGAGCAGCAGGAGCGCGAGAACCGCGAGCGCCAGGCGCAGCGCGACAAGGATCGTGCCGAGCGTGACGCGCAGAAGAATGCCGAGCGCGACGAGCGTGAGGGCGGCCAGCCCGAGAGCAGCGCGCCCGAGCAGGGCGAGCAGCCGCAACCTCAGCCCGCGCCCCGGCGCGCGCCCGAGCCGGCTCCGGCGGCGTCGCAGGACGATGTGATCGACATGAGCGAGGGCGAGGAGTCCGGTCTGGTCGAGACCCCCGAGAGCCGCGCCGCCGCCGCGCCGGCCCCGGCGGCCTCCGAGGAAAAGCCCAAGCGCAGCCGGCGCAGCCCGCGCAAGAAGCCCGAGCCGGCGCCCGAAGGCGATAAGGCCGAGGCCTCCGAGAAGCCCGAAAAGAAGACCAGCCGCAGCCGCAAGCCGGCCAGCGACGAGGCTCCGGCCCCCGACGCCGCCGAATAACGCGCAGCGCGCCCTGAAACGAAAAAGACGCCATGTCCGGTCCCGGGCGTGGCGTCTTTTGCTGTCGGGGTGTCGGTGGGCGAAGCGGCCTCAGGCCAGGGCGCGTGCGAGCGCGCAGAACTGCTCGAGCGAGACCTGCTCGGCGCGCTCGGTGGGGGCGATGCCCGCCGCCTCG
Organism: Salipiger sp.; assembly: GCF_059781815.1. Classification (NCBI taxonomy): domain Bacteria; kingdom Pseudomonadati; phylum Pseudomonadota; class Alphaproteobacteria; order Rhodobacterales; family Roseobacteraceae; genus Salipiger; species Salipiger sp. The sequence continues at coordinate 16,082 of NZ_JBYNAH010000100.1, forward strand.
AGCCGGTCCTCGATGTCCGGGGCCAGCCCCTTCAACGCGGCGCGCAGCATCTTGCGGCGCTGGTTGAAGGCGGCGGCCACCACGCGCTCAAGCACCGCGCGCTCGGCCGGAAAGCGCGGCTCGGGCAGGGCGCGCAGATGCACCACGGCCGAGGAGACCTTGGGTGGCGGCGTGAAGGCGCCGGGCGGCAGGCTCAGCACGATCCGCGCCTCGGTGCGCCACTGCGCCAGCACCGCCAGCCGGCCATAGGCCTTGGACCCGGGCTGCGCCACGATGCGCTCGGCCACCTCGCGCTGGAACATCAGCGTCAGCGTCTGCCAGAACGGCGGCCAGTCCTCGGGCGTCAGCCAGCGCACCAAGAGCTCGGTGCCGACATTGTAGGGCAGGTTGGCGCAGATCGCGATCGGCGGCGTCAGGTGCTCGAGCGGGTCGATCTGCAACGCGTCGCCCGAGATCACCTCGAGCTTGCCGGGATAGGCCTCGGCCACCTCCTGCAGCGCCGGCAGACACCGCGTGTCCTTCTCGATCGCCAGCACCTTGCGCGCGCCCTCGGCCAAGAGCCCGCGGGTCAGCCCGCCGGGACCGGGGCCGATCTCGAGCACGTCCATGCCCGACAGATCCCCCGCCTGCCGCGCGATCTTGGCGGTGAGGTTCAGGTCGAGTAGAAAGTTCTGCCCCAGCGATTTCTTCGCCGAAAGCCCGTGCGAGGCGATCACCTCGCGCAGCGGAGGAAGCCCGTCGATGGCGCTCATGTCTTCTCTGGTTCCAAAATACCTCGGGGGAGTCCGCCCACGGCGGACGGGGGCAGCGCCCCCACCGCCA
>NZ_JBYNAH010000101.1:0-16873 GCF_059781815.1 Salipiger sp.
AGATGACCTGCCCGAGCGTGCCGGTGAGCGCGCCGATAACCTTGGACCATTGGGCAAAGGGTGCCTCGGTCACGTAAAGCGTGTCGTCATCGCGCACGGCGAAATCGCGGGCCATGAACATGCCGTTGGGCTGCGTCAGGTCCAGCACGTAGACCATGCGCTGCGCGCCGATCAGGTCGGAGCGGCCCAGCACCTGGTTGGCGATCTCGGGCGGCTCGTTGCGCATCACGAAGACACCGGTCGGGTCGGCGGTGGTCGAGAGCAGGCCGCCCACCTGGGCGATCGCCTCGAGCGCCGAAAGGGTCTGGGTCTCGAACGGCACGCGGGCCTGGGTGCCGGTGGCGCCGAGCGCGGTGAACGAGCGGGTGTCGGCCTCGACAAGGATCTTGTCGCCGCCGCGCAGCGCGATGTCGAAGCGCGGGTTCTTGTAGAGATCCTGGAACCAGATGCGCTCGGTCTGCTGGCCGCGGATCACCGAGATCTGGGTGATCTCGGGCTCCAGCGTGATGCCGCCGGCGCGGGCGAGCATGGCCGAAAGCGTGCGGGTCGGGCGCTCGATGGCATAGACGCCTTGGCCGCCGACCGCGCCCACGAGGCTCACGGTCGAGCCGTCGCCGGCAAGGCGGCGCACCTCGACCTGCGGGTCCGGGGTCTGTTCGGCGAGGCGCTCGGTGATGATCCGGCGCACCGCTTCGGGCGAGTTGCCGGCGGCGCGGATGCGGCCCGCGTAGGGCACGAAGATGAAGCCCGAGCCATCGACCTGCACCTCTTCCAGCGCCGTGGCGTTGGCGGTCTCGGCGACCAGCAGGCCGTCATCGACGTTTTCCCAGACTGTCAGGCCCAGCGTGTCGCCGGGCTGGATCGTGTCGGAGCCGACGACGGAGGCGTTCTGGAAGCCCTCGGAAAAGCCGAGGGCGGGCACCACGGCGGTGGCGCGGCTCACCCGGTCGTTGACGGTGACCACGAAGGCGTCGCCCTCGCGCATGACGGAGCCGGCGAAGATCTCGCTCTTGGTGGGGCCAGACCGCGGCAACGTGCAGGAGGCCAGGATGGACATCGCGGCAAGCACCGCGACGGTCTTCACCCATCGTGTGGTGGAAAAGTTCACTGCTCGGTCTCCTCGACCTGTTCTTATCTGCCTCAGGTTTTTTCGCTAACCTATCGGAATCCGGCCTCAAAAGCCAGTCCGACGGTTTCCCTGCGTCAGCGCACGACGCGCAACTGTTGCCGAGGGGCCGCGGTGCCGTGGCGCAGGGCATCGTAGGGGTCGTCGTCCGAGAGCATCATGTCGACCACCAGACGCAGCAGCTGCCGGCGCCCGCGCGAGGAGTAGAAACCGCCGGGAATCTGGCTGGTTTCAAGCAGATAGCGCCGGTAGTCGCGATAGGCGCGGTTGTCCGGCCGGGCCGGGCGGGCAAAGAATTCCGCCAGCGGCTGATCGGAAACGAACTCGGGCTTGGCATAGACCGCCTCGCCGAAGACCTTGAGCGGAATCCCCCGCCAGAGCACCTGCTGACCGGCGGTGGAGTTCACCGTGACCGCGGTGCGCGCATCGTTCAACAGCTGCGCAAGCTTGCCGCCGCGCACGAAATGCACCCGGTCGGCGATGCCAAGGCGCTTCGCGGCATCGCGGATCGTGCGCCGCACCGGGGCCCGCCCGTCCTCGAGCGGGTGCGCCTTGAAGACGAGGTGATGATGCCCCGGCGCGCCCTCGGCGAAGCCCTCGAGCACCAGCTCGAGAAACTCGGTCATCGAGGTGAAGGGCGAGTGCTGGCGGAAGCTCGCGTCATGCTCGAGCTGCATCAGCACGAGATGATAGGGAAAGCCGCCGCGGCGGATGCGCAGGGTCTCGGCCAGACGCTCGGCCCGGTGCAGCGGCATCAGCAGCAGCCGCTTGATGTAGAGTTGGAATTCCTGCGCCACGTTGAGGTCGCGATGCGGGCGGAAGTTGCGGTAGGCGCCGTTCCGGAACATCACGAACCAGTGGTAGAGCGCGCCGTAGAAGATGTGCTGGCGCATGTCGCCCCAGTGACCGGGGGGCAGGGGCGCCTCCATGTCGGATTGCGCCAGCGCGTTGCGCATCTCTTCGATGCCCATGTCCATCAGCCGGGAATGCCCGTTGGCGCCGCCGCGCTCGTAGCTCACCCAGTAGGGTCGCATGTAGCCTTCCTCGAACACATGCACCGTCAGGCCGCGGGCGCGGGCGCTGGCGATGGCCTCGGCGTGGATGCGGCGGGTGTCGCCATAGAGGACGAGATCGGTGACGCGTTTCTCGTCGAGCAGCGCCTCGAGCCGGGCGGGCCAGTCCTCGGGTGTGCCATCGAAGGGGAGGTAGCTTCCGGGGTGAAACCAGAAGGCACGGTCGCCGGCGTTGAAGCCGACGCGCCAGACCTCGGCCCCGGCGCGGCGCAGCATGCTGCCCAGCCGGTGGAAGAAGGGCCCGTGGGGCCCCTGCAGGAAGAGGAACACCCGGGCGGGAACGGTTGCCTTGGTCATGTCGCCCCGCTAATGCTTCGCCTGTAACAGCAATCCATACCGGGGTTTCCCGGCGAAAATAAGGCCCGCGTTGGGCGGGCCGGGAGAGGGCGGATGTTCACCGGCATCGTGACGGATATGGGCGAGGTGCGCAGCCTCAAGCAGGCGGGTGACCTGACCGCGCGGATCGGCACCGGCTACGACACGTCCGGGATCGAGATCGGCGCCTCGATCGCCTGCGACGGCGTGTGCCTGACGGTGATCGATCTCGGCCCCGACTGGTTCGACGTGCAGATCAGCGCCGAGACCGTGTCGAAGACCAATCTCGGAGGTTGGAGCGAGGGCCGCCGGATCAATCTCGAACGCGCGCTCAAGGTCGGCGACGAGCTTGGCGGCCACATCGTCTCGGGCCATGTGGACGGGCTGGCCGAGGTGGTGGCGATGCGCGATGAGGGCGACAGCACCCGCGTCACCCTGCGCGCGCCGCAAGCCCTGGCGAAATTCATCGCGCCCAAGGGCTCGGTGGCGCTGAACGGCACCTCGCTGACGGTGAACGAGGTCGCGGGCTGCGATTTCGGCATCAACTTCATCCCGCACACCAAGGAGGTCACCACCTGGGGCGCGGTGAAGGTCGGCGATCGGATCAATCTCGAGATCGACACGCTGGCCCGCTACGTCGCCCGCCTCGCCGAAATGAGCTGAGCCCGGTACGGCCTCAAAGCCTCCGGAGGCCCCCATCACCTCGCCACACCCTGTCTTCTCTGGTTCAAAAATACCTCGGGGGAGGCCGCCGAAGGCGGACGGGGGCAGCGCCCCCTCTTCTGTCTGAGTGCCCCGCTTTGTGGAACGGCGGGGGCAGCGAATGTCTCCCCAGACGCCGTCCAACCCTCGCCTCACTCCGCCGGCTGGAACCCGACGATGAGCTGCCGCAGTCCGAGCGCCGCGCCGGCGAAGATCGCCGCCATGGTCACCGGTGCCGAGAAGGCCAGCACCGAGAAGGCCGAGAGCCCCTGTCCGATGGTGCAGCCCATGGCGATCACCGCGCCGGCGCCCATCAGCGCCGCGCCGAGGATCTGCCGGCGCAGCTCGCGCGGGTCCTCGCAGGCCTCCCAGCGGAAGTGACCCTTGATCAGCGAGCCGAGGAAGGCGCCGGCCCAGACGCCGGCCACCGAGCCCACGGCGAAGGAGAGTGGCCGCACAGAGCCGGTCATCCACCACAGGATGGTGTCGCCGAGGGGGGCGGCAAAGCTGTGCGAGACCACCGGCAGCCCGGCGAAGCCGGTGCGCGCCACCCAGGCGGTGCCGGCCCAGGCAAGGACCACGCCAAGCCCGACCATCGCCGCCCAGAAGATCTGTTTCGGCTTGGCCCAGAGCCCGCGTGAGGCGAGCGAGACCGCCATCAGCGCCAGTCCCAGCGCCATGCCGAGCAGGTTTGCGGGCAGGCCGGTGAGCCGGCCGAGCTGGTGGGCGATGCCCGGTGGCGTGGCGCTCATCACCTCCTGCTGGGGGAAGAGCGCGGCGCGCAGCGGTGCCAGAGGGCCGGCGAGGACCACGTAGGTCGAGACCCCCATCACCAGCACGATGACAAAGCTGCGCAGGTCGCCGCCGCCGAGCCGGGCGACCGCGCCGTAGCCGCAATTCCCGGCCAGCGCCATGCCGTAGCCGAAGGCGAGCCCGCCGAGGATCGAGGCCAGCGGCATCCAGCGGATCGAGAGGTAATAGCTGTCGGAGGGGGTGAAGAGACCCGCGCTCATCAGGCCGAAGCTGCCGAGGATGGCGGTGCCGATGGCGATGCCCCACATCCGCATCCGCAGGTCCGAGCCGCCATAGAGCAGGTCCTCGATCGCGCCGAGGGTGCAGAAGCGCCCGAGCCGCGCCGCGAGCCCGAGCAGCAGGCCGCTGCCCAGCCCGATCAGTGCGACCAGATGATGTTCGCTTACCATCTCGAACATGCCGATTCCTCCCTCCCGGCGGGCTCGATGCCACGGCTGGCGAGTATGCGCGCGGGGTGGGAGAGACTCAAGCGAAAGCTTGAATGTGTACCGTTCGGGCAGCGCCCGAAACGGTCAGGTCTCGTCCTGGCAGAACAGTTCGTAGACCGTCTCGAGCATGCGCTTCGGACGGTCGTCGGCGAGGCGGTAATAGATCGCCTTGCCCTCGCGACGGGGCACCACCAGCCCTTCGAGGCGCAGCCGGGAGAGCTGCTGCGACACCGCCGCCTGTCGGGCGGAAAGCAGCTCTTCGAGCTCCGTCACGGATTTTTCGCCGGTCACGAGGTGACACAGGATCATCAGCCGGCCCTCGTGGCTGATCGCCTTGAGGAAGGCCGAGGCCACCGCCGCCTTGTCGGCGATCTGATCGAGATCGTCGTCGCTCAGATCGTCGTGGATCACCGGAAGTGCCATATTCATCACCCACCCTCCAGAATCTGCGCGGGCGTCTCCACTGCCGCGTCCGGATCGAATGCCGTATGTTGCTCCAGCAGGCGCGAGAGCAGGGGCCAGAAAAAGTCTTCGCCCGGGTATCCTTCGAGCCGGGCGAGTTCATCACCGTCTTCTACCAGAATGAATGTCGGTGTGAACAAGACTTTACGCTTATAAGAAACCCCCTCGGGCGGCCCCTCGCGCAGATCTGCCCGCAAAAGCGGCGCAAACCGCCCCTCGGCCGTGTTCGGATAGGCCGGCGCGATCTGCGCGTCCCACGCGGCGCAGTAGGTGCAGCCGTGCTGGGCCACCATCACAAGCCGGATGTCCGCGAGGGCGGGCCCGGTCAGGAGCAGAAGCGCCGCAGCGCCCGCGGCAAGCGTTCTCGAGATTACCATCGCACACCGATTGACGAACGGGTTTCGGTCAACATAATATGAATATGTGAATTATTCAAGCGAGCGAGGGGAGGCGCCGTGCTTGACATCTCGTTCGCCGGTGCCGCCTTGGCCGGGCTGCTGAGCTTCTTCACGCCCTGCATCCTGCCGATGGTTCCCTTCTATCTCTGCTACATGGCCGGCATCTCGATGGCCGAGCTGCGCGACGACGCCGGGATCGAGGCCGGGGCGCAGCGCCGCCTCGTGCTCTCGGCGCTGTTCTTTGCCGCCGGCGTCACCACGATCTTCGTGCTGCTCGGCATGGGGGCGACGGCGGTGGGGCAGGCCTTTGCCGACTGGAAGCAGCCGCTCTCCTATGTCGCCGCCGCCGTGTTGCTGGTCTTCGGGTTGCATTTCCTCGGCGTGATCCGGGTGCCGCTCCTGCACCGCGAGGCCCGGATGGAGAGCAAGGTCGAGCCCACCAGCGTGCTCGGCGCCTATGTCATGGGGCTGGCCTTCGGCTTCGGCTGGACGCCCTGCGTCGGCCCGGCGCTGGCCTCGATCCTGATGATCGCCAGCGGCATGGGCGACATCTTCCGGGGCGGGCTTCTGTTGCTGGTCTACGGCATCGGCATGACCGCGCCCTTCGTGATCGCGGCGCTGTTCTCGGGGCCGTTCCTGCGCTGGACCGCGCGGCACCGGGGCAAGCTGCAATATGTTGAGAAACTCATGGGGGCGATGCTGATCCTGTTCGCGATCCTCATCGCCACCGACACCGTGAACGTCATCGCGCAATGGATGATCGACACGTTCCCGAGCTGGACATCGCTGAGCTGAGCCCGGGTCTGGAGCGCGCCGGCCTCGTGTCGAGCCCGGGCAAAGGAGGAGGGAGATGATGAAAGCATGGATCGGAGCCGCGTTTGCGGCGGCGCTGGCACTGCCCGTCTGGGCCGAGGTCGCCCCGATGGGCGATGACGGGCTCTACAAGGAGCCGTGGATGCGCGACACCTTCAAGGACCTGCGCGAGGACCTCGCCGAGGCCAATGACGAGGGCAAGCGGCTGGTGCTCTTCGTCGAGCAGCGCGGCTGCATCTACTGCCACAAGATGCACGAGGAGGTGTTCTCGCAGCCCGACGTGGCCGAGTTCATCGAGGAGAACTTCTTCGTGGTGCAGATCAACCTGCACGGCGACACCGAGATCGTCGATTTCGACGGAGAATCGCTGGCCGAGAAGGACGCGGCGCGTAAGTGGCGCGTTCTGTTCACGCCCAACATCATCTTCCTGCCGGAAGAGGTGCCCGAAGATGGCACCGCGATCGAGGCGGCGGTGGCGGTGATGCCCGGCGCCTTCGCCAAGGGCACCACGATGGATATGTTCACCTGGGTCGCGGAAAAGCGCTACGAGCTTGATAACGGTGAGGACTTCCAACGCTACCACGCGCGCCGCATCCAGGAACGCAACAACGGCAAGTTCGACTAGAACGGGAATGCTGCGTCTGCGAAATAATATTAAAATTCATGTCTGTGAATTTGTTGTTGCGTGGAGGCCGGACGGTAGACTACGGTATCCCGCAGCTACGGAGGAAACGGCCCGGGAGAGGGCCGCTGGAGCCAAGGGAGGGAACATGAAGCTTACTGGACTGACACTTGCCGGCGTTCTGGTCGCGGGAGCGGCTTTCGCGAACGGCGTGGCCCCCGATGACGTCACCTATGGCGAGTATGGCGAGGTTGAGGCTTCGCTGAGCGGCGCCGAGGGCAATGCCGACAAGGGGCGCGAGATCTTTTCGACCAAGTCGTTGGGCAACTGCGTGTCGTGCCACGCGGTGACCGCGCTTCCCGACGTGCCCTTCCAGGGCGAGGTCGGACCGGTGCTCGACGGTGTCGGCGGCTACCGTTCCGCCGAAGAGCTGCGCGGCATCGTGGCCAACGCCAAGATGACCTTCGAAGGCACGGTGATGCCGTCCTTCTACAAGACAAGCGGGTTCACCCGCCCGGGCGACGGATACACCGGCAAGGCGGCGAAAGAGCCGATCGAGCCGATCCTGTCGGCCCAGGATATCGAGGACGTGGTCGCGTTCCTCATGACCCTGCAAGACTGACCAACGCGACCGAAACTTGTTCAGGAGAAACGGAAACATGGAATTCACACGTCGTGAAACCCTTGCCGTGGGCGGGGCTGCCGCGCTGATCGCCATGCTGCCGAAGGGGGCCTATGCCGCCACCACCGAGGAGCGGATCGCGGAATTCACCGGCGGCGCCGACATGGCCGATGCAGGCATCGACCTGACCGCGCCGGAAATCGCCGAGAACGGCAACACCGTGCCGATCGAAGTCAGCGCCGAAGGTGCGACCGAGATCCTCGTGCTCGCCACCGGCAACCCGACCCCGGGCGTGGCCACCTTCAAGTTCGGCCCCCTGGCGGCCTCGCAATACGCCTCGACCCGCATCCGCCTCGCCGGCACGCAGGACGTGGTGGCGATCGCCAAGCTGGCCGACGGCTCGTTCGCCAAGGCGTCGAAGACCGTCAAAGTGACCATCGGCGGCTGCGGCGGCTGATCGGCTTAACATAGGAGACAAAGCATATGGCAGACGGCGTCAAACCCCGCGTCAAAGTCCCGAAGTCGGCATCTGCAGGTGAGGCGATCACGCTCAAGACCCTGATCAGCCACCCGATGGAATCCGGCCAGCGCAAGGACAGCTCGGGCAACGTGATCCCGCGCTCGATCATCAACCGCTTCACCTGTGAATTCAACGGCGAGAGCGTCATCGACGTGACCATGGAAGCGGCGATCTCGACGAACCCGTATTTCGAATTCGAGGCCACCGTGCCCGAAGCGGGCGAGTTCAAGTTCACCTGGTACGACGACGACGGCTCGGTCTACGAGGACACCAAAGCGATCGAGATCAGCTGAGCGAGAACAAAACCCTGTCCCGCAGAGGTGCGGGGCGGGGCTTTTCAGGGAGGGAACCTAAATGATTTTCAGGACGATGACGGCGGCCGCCGCCATGCTGGCCCTGACCGCCCCGATGCTTGCGGCGGGCGGTGCCGATGATGACACGCTCATCATCAACGAAGACCTCGAGATCACGACCAAGGCTGCCGCGGCGCCGCATCTCGACGGTCACCTCGACGAGGTGATCTCGGGCTGGCATTTCCGCGACGACGACACCCAGGCCATGGAAATGGATGATTTCGACAACCCCGGCATGATCTTCGTCGACCAGGGCATCGATACCTGGAACGCCGTCGAAGGCACCGAGGAGAAATCCTGTGCCTCGTGCCACGGCGCGCCCGAGGACATGGCCGGCGTGAAGGCGGTCTATCCGAAGTGGAACGAAGAGGCCGGCGAGGTTCGCACCCTGCAGATGCAGATGAACGACTGCCGCGAAAACCGCATGGGCGCCGAGCCGTGGAAATACGACTCCGCCAACGCGATCAACATGGAGGCGCTGCTGGCCTCGGTGTCGCGCGGCATGCCGGTCAACGTCGCCATCGACGGCCCCGCCGCCGAGATGTGGGAAAAGGGCAAGGAGATCTACTACACCCGGTACGGTCTTCTCGAGCTGTCCTGCGCCTCCTGCCACGAGCAGAACTACGGCAACTACATCCGCGCCGACCACCTGTCGCAGGGCCAGATCAACGCCTTCCCGACCTATCGCCTGAAGAACGCCAAGCTGAACGGCACCCATGGCCGTTTCAAGGGCTGCATCCGCGACACCCGCGCCGAGACCTTCTCGCCGGGCTCGCCGGAGTTCGTGGCGCTCGAGCTCTATGTCGCCTCGCGCGGCAACGGCCTCGACGTCGAAGGCCCCTCGGTCCGCAACTGAACCATTGCCCCGTGCGTGAGAACGCACGGGGTTTCCCTTTCTTAACCAATTCACACATGCGAATGTGTGTCGCGAGCCAGACGAAAGATCCCTCCCATGATCTCAAGACGCGATTTCCTTCAGGTCTCGATGGCGGCCTCGGCGCTCTATGGCGCCAGCGGCTTCGGCAACTGGGCGCGGCTCGCCGCGCAGCAGAGCCTCACGCAGGACCAGCTTCTCCAGTTCGATACGTTCGGAAACGTCTCGCTGATCCACGTCACCGACATCCACGCCCAGCTCAAGCCGATCTATTTCCGCGAGCCGGAAGTGAATATCGGCGTCGGCCCCAACAAGGGCGAGGTGCCGCACGTGACCGGCGCCGATTTCCGCAAGCTCTACGGCATAGATGACGGCTCGCCCTCGCATTACGCGCTGACCTACAACGACTTTTCCTCGCTCGCGAAGGGCTATGGCAAGGTCGGTGGCATGGACCGCGTGGCCACCGTGATCAACGCCATCCGCGCCGACCGCCCCGATGCCATCCTGCTCGACGGCGGCGATACCTGGCACGGCTCGATGACCTGCTACAAGACCGCCGGTCAGGACATGGTCAACGTGATGAACGCGCTCAAGCCCGACGCGATGACCTTCCATTGGGAGTTCACCCTGGGCTCCGAGCGGGTGCAGGAGATCGTCGAGGGGCTGCCATTCGCAGCCCTCGGCCAGAACATCTTCGACGCCGAGTGGGACGAGCCCGCCGAGCTCTTCAAGCCCTACCAGTTCTTCGAGCGCGGCGGCGTGAAGGTCGCGGTGATCGGTCAGGCCTTCCCCTACATGCCGATCGCGAACCCGCGCTGGATGTTCCCGGAATACAGCTTCGGCATCCGCGACGAGCACATGCAGGAGATGGTCGACGAGGTGCGCGGCATGGGCGCCGAACTGGTGGTCTGCCTGAGCCACAACGGCTTTGACGTCGACAAGAAGATGGCCGGCATCGTCACCGGCATCGACGTCATCCTCTCGGGCCACACCCATGACGCGCTGCCCGAGCCGGTGCTGGTGGGCGAGACCATCATCGTGGCCTCGGGCTCCAACGGCAAGTTCGTCTCCCGCGTCGATCTCGACGTGCGCGACGGCCGCATGATGGGCTTCCGCCACAAGCTGATCCCGATCTTCTCGGACGTGATCACCCCCGACGCCGAGGTCGCGAAGCTGATCGACGAGCAGCGCGCCCCCTACAAGGCCGAGCTCGAGGAGGTCGTCGGCCAGACCGATGAGCTGCTCTATCGCCGCGGCAACTTCAACGGCTCGTGGGACGACCTGATCTGCGACGCGCTGATGTCCGAGCGCGAGGCCGACATCGCCATGTCCCCGGGCGTGCGCTGGGGCCCGAGCCTGATCCCGGGCGATCCGATCACCCGCGAGGACATCTGGAACGTCACCTCGATGTCCTATGGCGAGGCCTACCGCACCGAGATGACCGGCGAGTTCATCAAGGTGATCCTCGAGGACGTGGCCGACAACATCTTCAACCCCGATCCCTATTACCAGCAGGGCGGGGACATGGTCCGCATTGGTGGCATGGGCTACCGCATCGACGTCACCAAGCCGCAGGGCGAGCGTATTTCCGAGATGACGCTGCTCAAGACCGGCGAGGCCATCGATCCGTCCAAGACCTACATGGTCGCCGGCTGGGCCAGCGTCAACGAAGGCACCGAGGGACCGCAGATCTGGGATGTGGTCGAGAGCCACGTCCGCAAGCTGGGCACCGTCACCTTGGAGCCCAACACCAGTGTCGAGGTGGTGGGCGCCTGAGCCCGCCGCGCATGAACAGGAGAACCAACATGGCGACAGAGAAGAAAGCCGCCTCCGCCTCGCGCCGTCAGTTCCTGACGGGCGCCGCGGCCGTGGGCGCGGGCACCGTCGCGGCCGGCGTGGCGCGCGCCGCCGAGCCCGATCCGCTGATCACCGAGGTGCAGGGCTGGGCCAGCGGCTTCGGCGACGGCGTCGATGCCACGCCCTACGGCCTGCCGATCAAGTTCGAGGACGATGTCATCCGCCGCAACGTGGAATGGCTCACCGCCGACACGATCTCGTCGATCAACTTCACCCCGATCCACGCGCTCGACGGCACCATCACGCCGGCGGGCTGCGCCTTCGAGCGGCACCATTCCGGCGCCATCGAGCTCAGCAAGGACGATTACCGGCTGATGATCAACGGCGATGTCGAGACGCCGATGGTGTTCAGCTATGCCGATCTCGAGCGCTTCCCGCGCGAGAACCACGTGTATTTCCTCGAATGCGCGGCCAACACCGGCATGGAATGGGCGGGCGCGCAGCTCAACGGCGCGCAGTTCACCCATGGCATGATCCACAACATGGAATACTCGGGCATCCCCGTCCGCACCCTGCTGGCCGAGGCCGGCTGGTCGGGCGAGGTCGAGGGCAAGTGGCTCTATGTCGAGGGGGCGGACGCCTCGTCGAACGGGCGCTCGATCCCGCTCGAGAAGGCGCTCGACGACTGCCTGATCGCGATCAAGGCCAACGGTGAGGCGCTGCGCAAGGAGCACGGCTATCCCGCGCGCCTCGTGGTGCCGGGCTGGGAAGGCAACATGTGGGTCAAGTGGGTGCGCCGCATGGAGATCATGGACGGCCCCGTCGAGAGCCGCGAGGAGACCTCCAAGTACACCGACACGCTGGCCGACGGCACCTCGCGCAAGTGGACCTGGGTGATGGACGCCAAGTCGGTCGTCACCTCGCCGAGCCCGCAGATGCCGATCACCCACGGCCACGGCCCGGTGGTGATCACCGGCATGGCGTGGTCGGGCCACGGCAAGGTCACCCGCGTCGACGTCTCCAAGGATGGCGGCAAGACCTGGGAGACCGCGCGCCTCGCCGCCGATCCCGCCAACAAGGCGCTGGTGCGCTTCTACCTCGACACCGAGTGGAACGGCGAGGAGTGGTTCCTCCAGTCCCGCGCCATGGATGAAACCGGGTACGTCCAGCCGACCAAGGCGCAGCTGCGCGAGGTGCGCGGCCTGAACTCGATCTATCACAACAACTGCATCCAGACCTGGTGGGTGAAATCCAACGGAGAGGCCGAAAATGTCGAAGTCTCTTAAGCTCTACGCCGGTACGGCGATCGGCATCCTCGGGACGCTGACGCTGGCGGTGAACTTCGCCGACCGCTTCGTCGCCGATTTCCCCGAGAACCCGCGCACCATGGCGGCGCTGCCGGCCCCCGAGTCGGTCGCCGAGGCGCCTTCGGGCGTGCTGGTCGGTGCTGCCACCGCCGCCACCACCGACGGTGACGCCAAGTTCGGCCTCGGCCGCGCGGCGCTCCCCGAAGAGGTCGCGGCCTGGGACATGGACGTGAGCCCCGACGGCACCGGTCTTCCGGTCGGCTCGGGCGATGTCTGGACCGGTGAGGAAGTGTTCGAGGAAAACTGCGCGGTCTGCCACGGCTCCTTCGCCGAGGGCGTCGACAACTGGCCGAAGCTGGCCGGTGGGTCGGGCACCCTCGCCGACGAGGATCCGCTCAAGACCGTGGGCAGCTACTGGCCCTACCTCTCGACCGTGTGGGACTATGTCCACCGCTCGATGCCCTTCGGCAACGCGCAGTCGCTGACGCCCGACGAGGTCTACGCGATCACCGCCTACATCCTCTATTCCAACGATCTCGTGGATGACGATTTCGAGCTCAACCAGGACAATTTCGCCGAGTTCGAGATGCCCAATGCCGACGGCTTCATCGTCGATGACCGGGCCGAGACGGAATACAGCCTCTGGCGCGCCGAGCCTTGCATGGAGAACTGCAAGGAAAGCGTCGAGATCACCATGCGCGCCACCGTGCTCGACGTGACGCCGGATCACGGCGGCACCGAGGCGGCTGCAGAGGCGGAGGCCTCGACCGGCGAGCAGGAGGCCGAGGTCGAGGAGGTCGCCGCCGTGGCCGAGGAGGCTGCGCCAGCGGCCGAGGAGGCGCCTGCCGAGGCCGCTCCGGTCGAGACCGCGGCGATCGACGCCGCGCTGGCCGCCGAGGGCGAAAAGGTGTTCCGCAAGTGCAAGGCCTGCCACCAGGTGGGCGAGGGCGCCAAGAACCGCACCGGACCGGAACTGAACGGCGTCGTCGGTCGTGAGATCGCCGCGGTCGGCGACTTCAAATACTCCAAGACGCTGGCCGAGATGGGCGGTGTCTGGGACAGCGAGGCGCTGCACGGCTTCCTCGGCGACCCGCGCGGCTATGCCAAGGGCACCAAGATGGCCTTTGCCGGTCTGAAGAAGGCCGAGGATATCGACGCGGTCGTCGAGTACCTCAAGACCTTCGAGTGATCCCGCGGCGCCGGTCCCGGCGCCGTCCCTCCCGCATCCTTCCTTGGATGCCAGACGCTCGGCCCGGCGCGATCCCTCGCGCCGGGTCTTTTTTGGCTGTGCGGCGTCGCCTGTTTGCAGAAGATTGTCCGCCAAGGTCCGGTATTCCGCAATTGGCCCCGGGCCCGCGCTGGGGCAGGATGCCACGCGGGGCGCCCTGGCCCCGGTCCGGCCGGTTTTATGGGTCGGATCCATTCGTCATTGCCGCCGTGCCGTGTCGCACGGAAGACCGGAGCATTTTATCGTGAGCTTTCGTTCCAGCATCCTGTTGCTCGCCGGGCTGATCGCCCTGATCGCCGCCTTCGCGCCGCTGTACAACTCCGAACCCGCGCCCGAACCGCTGCCCCGCGCCGTTGCCCTGCGGCTCTGAGCCGTGTCGCGCCCGCGCGCCCGTTAACCCGGCCTTTCCGCTTCCCGTGCTAGGCACCGCGATATGGCGCGGGGCAGTGAAACACGGCGATGGTCAGGGTGGCGCAGGGTATTGTGGCCACTGTTCGTTTGCCTCTGCGCCGTTCTGATCGCCGGCTGCGCCAGGCCGCCGGACCGGCTGCCCATCGCAGACGCATCCCTGCGCAACGACCTTGCGCTCGCAATCATGAAGCTTTCGCCCGCCATCGACACCGCCGAGGCCGGGCGTCTTGCGGAGCTGTCCCTCGACCTGTCGCGCAGCACGGCCCGCAGCATGAGCCGCGTCGACCCACCGGTGAGGCTCGACCGCGACCTGCACCTTGGCATCAAGACCAGCAGCTTCTGCTACACATGGGCCGACCGGTTCTACCGCGCCCTGCGCGCCGAACCCTTCTCGAGCCTCGAGCTGTCCCCGGTGATGTCGGCAACGCGCACGCTGCATCCGGTCGAGCACTCCGCGGTGATCGTCACCGCCCGTGGCCACCCGCTGAAGAGTGGCCTCGTTCTCGATCCCTGCCGCTACGAGGGGCGGCTTTACTGGCGTGAGCTGCGCGAGGACTGGGCCTTCGACTGGCGGCCGCGCGATGCGGTGCTCTGGGAGAAACGCTTTGGCCATCGCCCATGGTACGCACGCAACCCGCTCGCTGCGCTGGTCCAGACGGCGCGGCCGCGATGATCAAGAGATCATGATCGCCAATGGCTTGACCTTCCCTGACACAACGGCGCCTTGTGGGCGTGACCCCGCAGCGCGTCCCCGTGCGGGACGAGCGCAGCAATCAAGGCGAGCCGATGCCCCACGATCATCATCACCACCACCACATCGATCCCAATGCCGGCGACGGCAGGCTGATCGGCGCCATCGCGGTCAACCTGGCGCTCACCGTGGCGCAGGTGCTGGGCGGAATCTTCTCGGGCAGCCTCGCGATGATTGCCGACGCGCTGCACAATTTCTCCGACGCGATCTCGCTGGTCATCGCCGCCGTCGCCCGCCGCATCGCCCGCCGCCCGGCGACCGAGCAGATGCCCTTCGGCTTCGCCCGGGCCGAGGTGGTGGCGGCGCTGGTCAACTACACCAGCCTGATCATCATCGGGCTCTACCTGGTGATGGAGGCGGTGCTGCGCTTCCTGTCGCCCGAGCCGGTGCAGGGCTGGCTGGTCGTCATCATCGCCGGCGTGGCGCTGGTGGTCGACCTGATCACGGCGCTGCTCACCTACACCATGTCGAAGGACAGCGTGAACATCCGCGCCGCCTTCCTGCACAACGTGGCGGATGCGCTGGGCTCGCTGGCGGTGATCTTTGCCGGCACGCTGATCATTCTCTTCGGCTGGACCTGGATCGACCCTCTGGTGACCCTGCTGATCGCCGGCTACATCCTGTGGATGGCCTTTGCCGAGATCGGCGGCGTGATCCGCATCCTGATGCTCGGCAGCCCGCCCGAGCTGGCTCCGGGCGAGGTGCTCGACGAGGCGCGCCGGGTCGAGGGCGTCGACGGGATGCACAAGGCGCATCTCTGGCAGATCGACGAGCACCGCGCGGCGCTGCAGGCGCATCTGGTGGTGCGCGAGGGCGCCTGGGGGCAGGCAGACACCATCAAGGCCTCGGTCAAGCAGCGCATGAAGGACCGGTTCGGCATCACCCATGTGGTGCTCGAGCTCGAATGTGCCCGCCACGCCTGCACAACGCCGCAGGATTGGGGCGGGGCATGAGCGCTGTCCCTACGACCTCGGTGTCAATTGAACCGCAGGCCCTTGCGGCCCCCCATGGCCGATACTAAGAATCTGGTAAGACACACGAGATAGGCACACGGAAGAAAGCAGGCAGGCGGATATGAAAGACCCTTTTGAGACATACATGAACACGCTCGTCCCGATGGTGGTCGAGCAGACCAGCCGCGGCGAACGCGCCTACGACATCTTCTCGCGCCTGCTGAAGGAGCGGATCATCTTCGTGTCGGGCCCGGTGCATGACGGCATGTCGAGCCTGATCGTCGCGCAGCTGCTCCACCTTGAGGCCGAGAACCCCGGCAAGGAAATCTCGATGTACATCAACAGCCCCGGCGGCGTGGTGACCTCGGGTCTGTCGATCTACGACACCATGCAGTACATCAAGCCCAAGGTTTCGACCCTGGTGATCGGCCAGGCGGCGTCCATGGGTTCGCTGCTGCTGACCGCCGGCGAGGCGGGCATGCGCTTCTCGCTGCCCAACAGCCGGATCATGGTCCACCAGCCCTCCGGCGGCTACCAGGGCCAGGCCACCGACATCATGATTCACGCCGAGGAAACGCTGAAGCTGAAGCGCCGCCTCAATGAAATCTACGTGAAGCACACCGGCCAGACTCTCGAGAATGTCGAGGCCGCGCTCGAGCGCGACAACTTCATGTCGCCCGAGGATGCCAAGGCATGGGGCCTCATCGACGAGATCGTCGAAAGCCGCGGTGCGGCGGAAGAGGCCAAATCCTAATCGCGTGCCCCGCTGCCACGGCGCGGCGGGGCATTTTTCAGATTGTAGAGCGCTGGGCACTGGCCTAGACTTTGCAGAATTGGCGAAAAAGATGGGCCTTCGGCTGGCAAAATGGCGCAGCCGAAACGATGAAATGGCCCTGAAAGGTGCGATATGGCGACGAATTCCGGCGGCGACAGCAAGAACACCCTCTACTGCAGCTTCTGCGGCAAGAGTCAGCACGAAGTGCGCAAGCTGATCGCGGGTCCGACCGTCTTCATCTGCGACGAATGCGTCGAACTCTGCATGGACATCATCCGCGAAGAGACCAAGGGCGCCGGCCTGAAGTCCTCCGAAGGGGTGCCGTCCCCGCGCGAGATCTGCGACGTGCTGGATGATTACGTGATCGGCCAGGCAATGGCCAAGCGTGTGCTCTCGGTCGCGGTGCACAACCACTACAAGCGCCTGAACCACAGCCAGAAAAGCTCGGATATCGAGCTGGCGAAGTCGAACATCCTGCTGATCGGCCCCACCGGCTGCGGCAAGACGCTGCTGGCGCAGACGCTGGCGCG
>NZ_JBYNAH010000102.1:0-16857 GCF_059781815.1 Salipiger sp.
GGCATAGCTCAGGCAGGTCTCGCCGAAGACCAGCGCCGGGGCCGCGGGGCTGGCCGCCATCTGCGCCTCGATCAGCGCCGTCAGCGTGGTGCGCGGCACCTCCCGCGCGGTGGCGTTGCGGGTCTCGAGATGAGCGCGGGTCTCGGCTTTGGTCAGCGTCGGTACATCGCGCAGCCTTTTGGCAGCGAGGGCCGCCGTCAGGAAGGCCTCGAGCCGGGCGCAATGGGCCTCCGTCTCGGCCTCTGAATAGAGCGCCGTGTTGCCGTCGACCTGCGCCAGCAGCCCGGCCTCGGGATCGCCCCGGAAACACAGAGTCAGGTCGTCGACCGAGCCAGCCCCGAGGATCTTCAACCGGGTCTCGCAGCCCGCGATCTGCGGGCACGCCTCGAAGGGCAGGATATTGACCAGCGGCCCCCAGAGCCGCCGCCCGGCCCCGATCCGTCCCAGCTCGCGCTGCAGCGCCTCGCCGCGATAGCGCGCGTTGCGCCGCATCCCGGCCAGATCCGCGCCAACGGTTTCCAGCCACTCCACCGAAGCCGCGTCCTCATCGAGCCCCAGCTGCAGCGGCAGCACGTTGACCTGCGTCGAGACGCAGCGCGCGGTGCGGCCCATGCGGTTTTGTAGCGGGATGCCCAGCACCATGTCGCGGCTCTCGCCCGAGGCCACCGATGGCAGGTGCCGCCCCACATATGCGCCCGCCAGTGCGGTCAGCACATCGGTCCAGTGCAGACCCGTTCTGTCCGAGAGACGCGCCAGCGCCTGCCCCGCGGCCTCTGGCAGAGGCCGCTCGGCGCGGTGAAACCAGCGCCCGTCCCCACCCGCCGCGCCGCGGCTCACGCTCTCGACCTCCGGCAGATCCGCCAGCCGGGCGTGCCAGAACGCCCTCTGCCGCGCCCGCGCCGGGGCGCTGGTAAAGCGGGCCTCCTCCTCGAGCGCGCGGGCGTAGGGCGCCAGCCCCTCGCCGGCATCGCCCCTCGAAAGCTCGGCCCCGTAAAGCACCGCGAGCCGCTGGGTCACCTGCACCATCGCCTGCCCGTCCGCGGCGATGTGGTGGATACGCTCGGTCAGGATGTGGCGCGCGGGCCCGAGCCGCCAGAGGGTGAACCCCGCCACCGGCCCGCGCTCCAGATCCATCGGCGCTTGAGCCTCGGCGAGGATCTCGGCCTCGACCTCGTCCAGCCCCACACCCTCGCGCTCCCTGACGACAAGCCCCGGCGCGCAGGCTGTCGCGCAGCTGGCGGCGGCTGATCTTGCCGACGGCGGTGGTGGCAAACCCCGCGACGATGCGGATCTCGTCGGGGATCTTGAACGCGGCGACCTCGCGGCTCCGCATGTATTTGCGCAGCTCCGCGGGGCTCGGATCCGTGCCCTCGCGCGGCTGGATGAAGGCGCAGGCGCGCTCGCCGAGCCGTGCATCGGGGATCGAGACCACCACCGCGTCGAAGACCGACGGATGGCCGAGCAACAGGTCCTCGACCTCCTCGGCCGAGATCTTCTCGCCATTGCGGTTGATCTGGTCGTTGGCGCAGCCCTGCACCACCAGATGCCCCGAGGGCAGGCGCAGCACGATGTCGCCGGTGCGGTAGAAGCCGTCCTCGGTGAAGCTGCGGGCGTTGGCGCTGTCGTCGTCGTGATAGGCGCGGATCGTATAGCGCCCGTGGGTCAGCAGGTTGCCCGGGCTCCCTTCGGGAACGGGATGACCGGCATCGTCGAGGATCAGCAGCTCGTCATCGGGGCTGATCGGGCGGCCCTGGGTTTCGGTGACCAGCGCCTCGGGATCGTCGAGCGCGGTATAGTTGACCAGCCCCTCGGCCATGCCGAAGACCTGCTGCAGGCGGCAACCGAGCAGCGGCGCAACGCGCTTGGCGCTCTCGGGCAGGAACTTGGCGCCACCGACCTGCAACACCTTCAGCTCGGGATCTCGGGCCGGGCGCGCTCCGCCGCCTCCAGCCAGAGCAGCGCCAGCGGCGGCACCAGCCCGGTGATTGTCACGCCTTCCTCGCGGATCAGCGGGAAGGCGATCTGCGGCATGGCGGCGGGGCAGAGCACGACGCGCGCGCCGGCATAGAGCGCGCCGAAGCAGCCCGGCGAGGACATGGTGAAGTTGTGCGCCACCGGCAGCGCCGCCAAGTAGACGCTGTCGGCGTCGATGCCGCAGATCTCGTTGCTGCCGCGGATCGAGTAGAGGTAGTCGTCATGCGTGCGCGGGATCAGCTTCGGCAGGCCGGTGGAGCCGCCGGAGATCTGGCAGAAGGCCACCGATTGCGGATCGGGGTCGTCGGGCAGCGTGGCAGGATCGCCGGCCACCTCCGCCATCGCCAGCGCTCCCTCGGGCGCGTCGCCCGCGACGATGACATGCGCCAGCCCCGGCAGCGCGTCGTGCAGGCCCAGCACCATGCCGGCATGATCGAAACGCTCGATGCGGTCCTGCACCAGGATCGCCCGGGCCTCGGCCTTTCCCGCAAGGTGCAGAAGCTCCGTGCGGCGATGGGCGGGCAGCGCGTAGACCGGCACCAGCCCGGCGGCGAAGGCGCCGAACACCGCCTCAAAGAAAGCCGGCACGTTGCCCATCTGGATCAAGACCCGCTCGCCCGGCCGCAGCCCCAGTGCCAGAAGCCCCGCGCCGAAGCGCCGCGCGCGGTCATTGAGTTCGCCATAGCTCCAGCGGGTCTCGCCGCTGACGATGGCGATGCGGTCGGGATGGGCGGCGGCGCGCTCGCGCAGGAGGCGCGGGAAGGTCTCGCCGCGCCAGTAGCCCTTGGCGCGGTAGCGCGCGGCGAACTCGGCGGGCCAGATCTGGATCGGTTCGGACATGGGGGGTCTCGTCTTTCTGATCGGGGGCCGCCGGTCGGGCGCCCCCCGGAGGGATCACTTCGCGGCGATGCGGGTCAGGCTGCCTGTGCCTTGATCGACCACGAAGACGTGGCCCGCATTGTCGGTGGCGAGGTGGTTCGGCGTGGCGTTGCTCTCGAGATTGGCGAGCAGCGCGCCCTCGGCATCGAGCACCGCAATGGCATGACCGCCGCGCACCGCGACATAGACATGGCCGGTCTCCGCGTTGAGCGGGCTCGCGCCCACGTTGACCTGCCGCAGCACCTCGCCGCTGGCGCCGTCGAGCACGGTGACCGCGTCATTGCCCTGCGCCACGGTATAGACCCGGCTGCCATCGGGGCTGGCCGCAAGCCCGATGGTGCTGGTGGAGCCCGGCACCGGCCAGACCGCCACCTCCTCGCCCGAGGCGAGATCGATCACCGCGACCTCCTCGCTGCGCAGCGACGAGGCGAAGAGCTTGCCCGCCTCCGGGGCCAGCGACAGGCTCGCGGCGGTGAAGTCCTGCCCGCGACGCGACGAGCCGAGCGCGATCGGCGCCAGCTCTTCGACGGTCTCGGTGTCGAAGACATGCACGGTCGGCTCGAAGGTGGCGCTGACATAGACCTTGCCGTCGTGATAGACCGCGTCGCGCGGGTGGCTCACGGTGCCCGGCGCAAATTGCTTGATCAGGCTCATATCCTCGCTGGAATAGACCGCCACGGTGTTCTGCCGCGTGTTGGTCACCCAGACCTGCCCCGGCGCGACGCCGACGCCATAGACCGCGAAGAGCCCGCCATCGGAGCCATCCTCGCGCGCCGGTGCCGCCTCGGGAACCGCCCTGGCGAGGATCTCGAGCGTCTCGGGATCGAGCTTCAGAAGCTCCGACTCCTTGACCGGCGGGCGGCCCACGGCGCTGGTGACAAAGAGCGCATCCGCGCCAACGGCCACCTGATAGGGACGGGTCGCGACCTTGGCCACGGTCTGGTCATAGGCCTCGGCATTGACCACGCCCAGATCCTTCGAGACCTTGAGATCGAAGGTCGTGGCATAGGGCGCCTCGCCGTTCTGGCGCAGGGTCACCGGCTGGCCCGGGGCAAAGCCGCGCCTGCTGATCTGCGCCTCGCCGCCGGGAAGCACCGGCCCGCGGTCAGGGCCCGAGGCGCCGATGCGGCCGTCAAAGCTGCCAAGCGCCGAGAACGGCTCGGCCGCGGCCATCCCGGTCGAGGCGATCACCAGCGCCGAGAAAGCGACACCGCGCATGCAGAGACCGGAACGATAGATCTTTGTCATGTCATAGCCTTTTGCTTGCCGGACCCTCGGCCCGGTCGGATCGATGAAACCCCTGTCGGCTGCAGCAAGGCTGTGGCTACGCGGGCGGCACGGGGCGTGCCGCGCGGGGCCGGGGCGGCCCCTTTGCGGGATCCCGCGCCACAGCACGGCATCCCGGTACCGACAGACACGCGCACTCAGCGCGCCTCCGTCGCAGAAAACCCGTCTTCCACGACGTGCCGCGCCGAGGCGCGGAAGGTCTCGCCATGGCTGAGGTCCGGGAAGATCTCGAGCCGACCGGGCACGCCGGCCTCGCGCAGCTCTGCGTCCAGCGCCTCGAGCGCGCCCTCGGGCAGCGCCGCACGCATCTTCACCAGCTTCTGTGCATTGGGATTGTCGGGATTGCTGGCCCGCTCGCGTTCGAGCGCGCCCTTGTGCAGATCGAGCGAGCGCGCGGGCCAGTCTCCGGCCTCCAGTTGCGCAGAGATCCGGGTCAGGAAACTGCCGTAATTCCACCAGAGCGACGGGCTGGCGGCGACATGCCCGGCGAAGGGAGAGGCCGGGTTTCCGGCGCTCCAGAGCACGAAGAGACCGGCGTAGGAATGCCCCCAGATCCGGCTGCGCCCCATATCGACGGGCACGCGGGCTTCGATCTCCGGCAGGATCCCGGTCCGCAGCCGCTCGAGGAAATCCGCAGCGCCGCCGCCCGGGCGACCACGGGGATCCTCGACAGGGCCGCCATCTGCGGCGGGCGGCGTGTAATCGCGTGCCCGCGCGTCCCCGGCAAAGCGCTGCCGCGTGTCATAGCCCAGCGTCACGATCAGCGGCATCCGCGCGGCATAGAGCGTGGCGAGAAATTCGTCGCTCAGAAGCTCCATAACCGCCTGGCCGTCGAGCATGAAGAGCACCGGAAAGCCACCCTCGGGGGCCTCCCGCCTTGGGATCAGCAGGCCGATGCGGTCATCCGGCCCCTGCCCGTCCGACGCCCGTAGGGTGAAGCTCTGCACATCGACCACCTCCGAGCCGGTCTCGAGGATCGACGGCCCCAGCGGGTCGGGCGAGGGCTGCGCGGAGACGCTCAGCGGCCAGAGCATCGCGACGAGGGCGAAGAGCACTCTCATCGCGCCGCCTCGGCCTCCAGATCGACGAGCAGCGGCGCCTTGGCGCGCCAGCTCTCGTACCAGGCATCGACGGCGGGGCCGAACCACGCCCGGTCGGCCTCGATCACCGGGACGTCGGTCTCCTGCAGGCGCGCGAGGTTGATGGCGTCGATCTCGCCGTAAAGATCGACCATCTCGGCCACCCGCGCTTCGAAGATCTCCGAGACCG
Source organism: Salipiger sp. (assembly GCF_059781815.1). Classification (NCBI taxonomy): domain Bacteria; kingdom Pseudomonadati; phylum Pseudomonadota; class Alphaproteobacteria; order Rhodobacterales; family Roseobacteraceae; genus Salipiger; species Salipiger sp. Next base: position 5,410 of record NZ_JBYNAH010000102.1, read on the forward strand.
TGGCGCGGTCCGCCTCCGACAGCGCCTGCCACTTGCTGCCCGAGGCGACGGCGGCCATCGGGAAGATCATGTGGCGCGAGTCGATGATCGTGCCGGCGTGTTTCCAGTAGCCGGAATTCCACGTCCCCTCGTGGTCGATCTGCATGCCGTCGACCTGCCCGTTGGCGAAGGCATCGTAGAGCGCCGGCAGCGGCATCGGGGTGGGCGCCGCGCCGAGCCCGGTCCAGAACTCCATCTCGGGGGCCAGCGGCACGGTGCGGATGCGCTGACCCGCAAGATCCTCGACCGTTTCGACCGGCCCCGAGGTCACGATCTGGCGCAGCCCCGCCATGCCCCAGGCGAGCCCGTGCAGGCCGAAAGTCTCCATCCGGTCCAGTAGCGTCCCGGCCACCTCGCCACGCAGCAGGCGGGCGGCGTCCTGCGCGTCATCGGCGATGAACGGGGCGTAGAACACGCCGTAATCGGCATCGCGGTTGGCGAACTCGGCGGCGGTCAGCAGGGCGAAGTCGATGGCGCCGGTCTGCAGCTGCTGCAGCATCCGCGCCTCGTTGCCGAGCTGGCCCGAGGGCATCACGAGGATCTCGACCCGGCCGTCGGTGGCCTCGGTGATGTCCGCGGCGATCGTTTGCGCGGTCTTGGTCCACTGGTGCGGCGGCGGCGTGATCAGGCCGAGACGGTATTGCTCAGCGGTGGCGGGCAGCGTGCCCAGCAGGCCAAGCGCGAGGCCGAGAATGGCGGGTTTCAGTCGCATGTACGAGGTCCTCCGAGAGATCATTGCAAAAGGCGCATGGTCCCGAGCGCGAGGCCCGGCCAGAGCACCAGGGCGGCAAGCACGAGCGCCACGCCGCAGAGATAAGGCAGCACCAGCACCGCAAGCCGTCCGGCGGAAACGCCGGTCTGCATGGCGGCGGTGAAGAGGCCGACGCCCACCGGCGGCGTCATCAGCCCCATGGTCAGGTTAATGCAGGCGATCAGGCCGAAATGGATCGGATCGATGCCATAGACATCGCTGGCCACCGGCAGCAGCACCGGCACCACGAGGATCAGCGCCGGCAGCGGATCGGTGACCGTGCCCATGCCGAGCAGCAGCAGGTTCACCAGCAGCAAAAAGACCAGCGGATCGTCCGACAGCGCCGCCAGCCAGTTCGCCACCGTGGCGGGCAGGTTCTCCCACGCGGCGACCCAGGCGTAGAGGCTGGCGGCGGCGATCAGGAAGAGGATGGTGCCGGTGGTGCGCGCGGTCGCCATCAGCGCGGCCCAAAGCTGGACGGGGCGCAGTTCGCGATAGACCAGCCCGCCCACCAGCAGCACCGCGAGCACCGCCACCACCCCGGCCTCGGCGGGCGTCGCAAGCCCCGACAGGATGGCGCCGATCATCGCCAGCGGGATCGCCAGCGCCGGCAGCGCGGCGGTGATCACCCGTGCGGGCGCCTCCGTCAACGGGGCGGCGGCGGGGAAACGGCCGCCGCGCCCGAGGAAGGCCGTAAGGCCCACGAAGGCCAGCAGCATCGCCAGCCCCGGCGCGATGCCGGCGAGGAACAGGTCTCCGATCGGCACCTGCGCGATCACCCCGTAGACGATGAGCAGCATCGAGGGCGGCAGCACCGGCGCCAGCAGTCCGCCTGCGGCGGTCAGCGCCGCGGCCTTCTCGCGCGGATAGCCGGCGCGGGCCATCTCGGGCACCGCGAGCCGCGACATCAGGGTGATCTGCGCCACCGTCGAGCCCAGAACCGCCGCCATCAGCGCGTTCGACAGCAGCGTCGTCTGGGCCAGCCCGCCACGCAGCCGCCCGGCGCAGAGGCCCGCGAGCGCGAAGAGCCGCCGCCCGGCGCCGCTGGCATTCATCAGCTCGCCCAGCAGCACGAAGATCGGCAGCGCCAGCAGCCCGTAGCTCTCCATGCCTTGGAACAGCTGCTGCGGCAGGCTCAGCAGAAGCACCGCGTTGCCGCCGAGCACGATCTGCAGCACCGCGCCCGCGATCATCGCGAAGGCGACCGGCAGGCCGAGCGCCAGCAGCAGGGCAAAGGCGGCGAGGCTCAGCACGGCGCGCTCCGGGGTGCGCCGGCAAGGCGCGCCGCCATGTGAACCAGCGCGCCCAGCGTTGCGGGCAGCATGGGCAGCCAGAACCAGATCTTGGCGACGCCCAGCGTCATGGTGGGCTCGGTATAGGTGAAGTTGCCGCTCTGCCGCGCCAGCGCCATGCCCGAGCCCGCGCGCCAGAGCCCGACCGGGTCGAGCCAGATCCACAGGCAGACAAGAAAGCCCAGCAGCAGCGCGAAGAGCAGCGCATCGACCAGCCAGGCGGCAGAGGCGGGCAGCCGGCGCGCCAGCAGGTCCACCGCCACATGTGCCCCGCTCGAAAGGTTGCTTGAGGCGGCGAAGAACGCCGCCGCCACCATCAGCAGCACCGCAAGCTCGTCGCTCCAGATCAGCGGCCTCCCGGCGCTGCGCATCACCGCGCCCGCGCCCATGCAGAGCAGCATCGCCAGAAGAAGCAGCGCCGCGAGGCGCAGTTCGAGGGCCGCAAGGCGCGCATCGAGATCCTGCAGGCGTGACAGCCCGCGCCGTTCGGTCAGACCCGGCAAAGGAGAAATGCGCGACACGGAAGCGTCCCTTCAGAATTCATCGTTCGCGACCACCGCCCGGAGGCCGGGCGGTGGGGTCTTGTCAGGGGCCTCAGAAGGTCTTGGTCAGGCCGAAGTAATAGGCGCGGCCCGGTTCGTTGTAGGTCTCGGCGCCTTCGCCCGACCGCAGGATCGACGTGTCGAAGACGTTGGTCACGCCCGCCTTCAGGTCGAAACCGTTGTCGAACTGGTAGGTCATGCCGAGGTTGACCAGCGTGTAGGGATCGCGATCCTCGGTCTCGTCGGTGGCATACCCGGTGTAACCCGAGTACTCCGCCGCTACGATCCGGCCGTAGTGGGTCAGCGAGGGGATGATCGTGAGCCTGTCGTTCACCCGGTAATCGACCGAGGCGTTGATGGTGTACTTGGGCACCAGAGACAGCGGCACCTCGACCTCGGTGGAGCCGTAGGTCTCGCCATCCGTGGTCGTGCCACCGTCGATCTTCACCTTCTGCTTCGAGGTGATCATGTAGGTGCCGTTGACCGCGAAGCGGAGCTGGTCGCTGTACTGCCAGGCAAAGCTGCCCTCAAGGCCCGAGACCTCGGATTCCGGTACGTTCTCCCACTGGTAGAGGCGGCGCTGGGTGCCGTCGACCGTGGTGGTGCCAATCTGGGTGGTGCCCGACTGGATCTTGTCGCGGTAATCGTTGTGGAAATAGGTCAGCGTGGCGTTGATGCCCTGCAGGCCCGTGTACTGGATGCCGATTTCCTTGTTGATCGAGGTCTCGGGGTCGAGATCGTCATTGCCCAGAACGTAGCACGGCCCATCGCGGTAATAGGGATAGGGACAGCCGTTGCCGTTGGTGGAATAGACGTAGCCGTCGGACAGCTGGTAGACGCTCGGCGACTTGTAGGCCTTCGCGATGCCGCCCTTCACGGTCCATTCCGAGTTCAGGTCGTAAGAGGCGTTGATCCCGCCCGAGAACGTGCCGCCAAAGGTGTCGGCGTGATCATAGCGCAGCGACGGCGTCAGGGTCAGACGGTCGTTCCAGAGGATGTTCTCCTCGAGATAGATGCCCAGCGTGTTCTGCTCGGTGAAGCCGCCGGCCGTCGTGGTGTCGATGCTGCCGTCATCGGTGGTGATCGACGAGAACGAGCTGTAGCCGGTCAGGTCGAGCTTCTCCCAGCGGTACTCGGCGCCGAGGGTCATCTCGGAGGGCCGGTTCGCGAGGGTGTGGCCGATATAGGCCTCGGACTTCATGACCACGGATTCAAGGATCGCGGTGTCCCAGTCGTCGGTGCTGTTGATCGCCCCCTCGACACCACCGGCAGGGTTCTCCGACAGGCGGGTGTTGTCGGTCCGCTCGTACTGGATGAAGCTGTTGGTCTCGCCCCAGCCATACGAGCCCAGATGGGTCAGCGCGAAGGTGCCGCGCTTGATCACGTTGGTCTCTTCGCCGTCCTCGGCAAGCGAAACCACATCCTCATTGGCGCTGCGGCTGTTGCCGAGCAGCGTGTCGCCGGCATAGATATTGCCCTGCCGCGAATAGCCAAGCTCGACATTGAACTGGTTCATGTCGCTCGGGGTCCAGTCGAGACGCAGCGTGACGTCCTTGTTGGTGACCCCCTCCGAGCCCGCCTGCGTGTAGGAGCAGGATTCCTCGCCCGTCTCCGCGTCGGTCTCGCAGCTCACCGCGCTTTCGTTGATGTCGGGATCGTCGGGCTCGGTCTTGTTGTAGTTGGCCGAGAAGCGCAGCGCGAAATCGCTGTTGAGCCGCTTGGCCCAAAGCAGGTTGTAGCGCTGGGTCATGCCCTCGTCGCTGCTTTCCGGAACGTCGAAGCTGGTGCCGAGCTGGAGCAGGTCGTCTTCCGGCGCCTTGGTGATGATGTTGACCACACCGCCCGCAGCACCCGAGCCGTAGCGCGCCGCCGCCGGGCCGCGGATGACCTCGATGCGCTCGACCATCTCGGCGGGCACCCAGTTGGTGTCGCCGCGGGTGTCGCGCTCGCCCGAGCGGCCCTGCTTGACCGAGGTGCGCGACAGCACCGGCTTGCCGTCGATCAGGATCAGCACGTTCTCGGGGCCCATGCCGCGAATGTCGACCTGGCGCTGGTTGCCGCGCTGGCCCGAGGGCGAGGTGCCGGAAAGGTTCACGCCGGGCATCTTGCGGATGATCTCGGCCACGTCGTTGACGACGGGCTGCTTCTGAAGATCCTCCTCGGTGATCGTCGAGACGCCGAGCGCCTGCTTGATCTGCTCCTCGGCGGTCAGGACGATGGTCCCGAGATCGTAGGCGCCGGCGTCTTCGTCGGTGAGAGTCTGCGCGGCAAGCGGCGAAACCGCGGCCATCGACAACAGAATAAGGGCCGACCCCGAGGCCAGCCGAGCGCGAGCGGATGCCATGCACTGTCCTTTCGTTTCTTGGATTGGTGCTGGCGGCGGCTAGCGTCTGGCGCCCTATGAACATCGTCGACATGGCCGGCGCAACGGGTGGAGACATAGTCGACAAAAATTGTAGGAATTGTTGTAATTTTAAAACGATTTCAGTTGCTTAACTCCCACTGCACATGGCGAATGATCCGTCCGGGAAGACCGGACAGAGAGTGCGGGCGATCAGGTTCCGGACGCCGCACAACCCCTGCGACTGAGGGGCGGATGCGACTGCGGATGGTATGTCTGCAAGGTATGTCACCGGCTGCGCCTCTGACGGATTGGGCCAGGGCGGGGCGAGGTGCGGCTTCGGGGGCGGGTTGCGATGACCCCGGTGGCTGCCTCTCAACTGCGCCCGTTCTGCGCGAGATTCAAGGCGATTTTTCTTTTTCATTCGAGGCCCCGAAACTTCAGGCTGGATTCAGATTCACCTGCGATCTTGTGCGGCCGCGGTGCCGCCTGCGCTCTCTTCCCCCCGCTGTCCGCGAGCTGGGTCACCGGCGAGGCGCTGACGGTCAGCGGCACATCCTTTCGGGCCGAGCCGCCGCGCAGCCGACAACGATCATTGTCGGTAATGCCGGGCCGGGCGGTCGAAATAGCGCCAGATCGGATGTCGCAGGGCGCGACGCCTGCCTTCAGCGGTCGAGGGCGTCGCGCAGGCGATAGTAATGCACACCGAGCGCTCCGTAGAGCACGTGCAGCCGGTGCAGCGGCAGCGCCGGAATCGACGGGCTCGGCGGGATCGGAAGGGGCGCATCCTGCGCGAGATGGGCGGCGATGGCCTTGCCGATGCTCACGGCAAGCGCGACCCCGCGCCCGTTGAAGCCGGTCGCCGCCAGAAGCCCCGGTGCGGGCGCACAGAGCCGGATGCGGTGATCCGGTGTGATACCGACCCGCCCGAACCAGCGATGCTCGACCTCGAAGCCGGTGCCGAAGAGGGCCTCGAGTTCGGCGACGATGCCACCGAACGCCTCCTGCCGCCGTGGATCGGCGAAGCTCCCGCGCCCCCCGATCATCAGCCGGTTGCCGGGACCGATGCGGAAATAGGTCCCCACCCGGCGGATCTCGGAGACCGCGACACCCTTCGGCAGGATACGCGCGAGCTGATCTGCCGTCAGTGGCGAGGTTGCGATCTGGAAGCTGTTGGCCGGGACCGTGGCGCGCGCCAGTCTCGGCTCGAGTGTCGCAGGGGTGTAGACGTTGCTGGCGAGCAGGACGCGCTCCGCCGTGATCATGGCCCCTCCGGCGGTCTTGGCCTGCCAGCCGGCGCTGCCGCGCGTCAGCGCGTGGACCGGGGAATGGGCGTAAACCCGAGCGCCGGCGGCCTGCCCGGCGACCGCAAGACCCTGCGCGAGCTTCAGCGGGTGCAGCTTGCCGGCGCGGGGATCGCGCCAGCCGCAGCGGAAGGCGCGCGTGCCCGTCGCCGCCTCCATCTCGGCGGCATCGAGCCACTCGGCCGCCACCCCGCGCGCCTGCCACTGCGCCATGCGCGATTGCAGCCCGGCGCGGTGGACCTCCTTGTTGCCGACCTGAATCCAGCCGCCGCGCACCGCGTCGCAGTCGATCCCCAGCCGGTCGACCAGCGCAAAGAGCGTGTCCGCGGTGGCTCCGGCAAAGGCGGTTGCCTGCGGGCCCCAAAGCCGGTCCAGCGTGTCGGGATCGTCCTTGAGACCGGGGATCACCTGCCCGCCATTGCGCCCCGAGGCGCCGAAGCCCGGCGTTTCCGCCTCGAGAAGCACAACCTGCGCCCCCGCCTCGGCAAGGTGCAGCGCCACCGACAGCCCTTGAAATCCGCCCCCGACAACCAGAACGTCGGTGCGCAGGCTCTCTTCGAGGCGCGGCAGCGCAGGTCCGGCAGGGGCCGTGGCGGCCCAGAGGGATTGAAAGCCCATCGCGTGCTCCGTGCTGGCGGGGGGGACCGCGCCGCGCGATCCCCGGCTTGAGCGCAGTTGGAACACGGCCACACGCCGGCGCGCAAGGCCGCGCTGTGCGGCGCGACATGGAAATGGAACAAGTGCCGCAGGAGGCATCACACGCTTGCGCAGCAGCGCCCGGAAGGCGTAAACTGAACACTATAAGGTTTCAGTGATGGACGTGTCCGATGCGGGGCTCACACACAACCTTCTGGCGCATCGCGCTTGCCTGCGCGCTGGCCGCCATGCTTGGCCTTGGCGGGATCGCCTACTGGACCCGCCAGCAGGGCAAGGAGGTCTTTCGCCTCAACAGAGAGCTGATCGCAGACGGCTATTACATGGCCGGTTTCGAGTTCAAGCTGCTGGGCATCGTCTATTATCTCGACAAGGGGCGCTACCTGACGGCGCTTGCAACCTTGTCGGATTTCCACGACCGGCTCGAACGCCGCGAGGGTCTGAAGAAGATCCCCGCCACGAGCAGCCCGGCCGAGGAGGCGCGCTTCTTCCGGTCCCTGCAGGACCCGGAGAGCGGTGCCTTCATGGACCCGGCCTTCCCGGCCTGCAGCTACAACGAGCCGACCGAGAATGTCGTGGCGCATCTCGCGGCGCTTTCGCGCGAGAGCGGGGCGCCGCTGACGCTCGACCATCCGCTGCGCTATCTCGACGACATTGCCGAGCCCGAGGCGCTGCGCGCCTTTCTCGACGATGTCTCGACCATCGGCTGGCTCGGCAACCGCTTTCCCGAGACCACCTATGTCTTCGCCCGCAGCCTCGCGAGCGTGCTCAACGGCGAAAGCGCCATTCGCGAGAACCGCCTCTACGATTTCTCGCCGGCCTATCTGGAGGCGCTGAAAGACTGGTTCTACCAGTCGCAGGATCCCGAGACCGGCTATTGGGGACCGAGATCGCGGCGCAGCGGGACGCTCGCACGGATCGACCTCAACAACACCGCCTCTGTGATCAAGGTCTTCGTCGACAGGGACGGGCGTGACCGCTTCCCGGACCACCCGCTGCGCTACCGTGACCGGATGGTGGCGACGACGCTGACGCTCATCGACCGGCCCCTGCCGGACGGGCCCGACCTTGATGCGTGGCACGACTGGAACATCGCCACAACCAAGGGCATCCGGATGCTGCTGCGCTATCTCTGGCAGGGGGCAACCCCCGAGCAGCGCGCCGAGGCCAAGGACATCCTGACCGAGCATGTTCGTACCAAGTTCGCCCGTTTTCACGCGCCGCAGAGCGGCGGGTTCAGCCTCTACCCCGACACCGGCACCGCGTCTCTGGACGGCACCGCGACGATGATCCTCGCCAATATCGGAGCGTTCTCAGCCGAGCGCCGGGCGGCGCTCTGGGGGGCGGAGGACGAGACCGCGGTGGATCTCGGACGGATCGACACCGGGCGCGTCAGCCCCGAAGACCTCGCGGTGATTGCCGCGCGGCCGGAGGTCAATTCGCTGCGCATCTACACCGCGCCGCCCGAGGGCGACGGGCTGCTCTCTGCGCCGGCGTGGGTGATCTATCCCCGCCCGAGCCCGGTCATGGATGCCGCCGAGCTGGTGCCGAGGGTGCTCAAGTGGCTGCAGAGCGAGGCGCCGTCGCTCGGAAACTGGACCTCGCGGGCCCAGCTCCTCGAGGATTACGCGGCGCTGCCGGCGGGCGATCCCGCCCGCCTGCCGATACAGGACGCCGCGGCCCGGCTGAGCGCGGCGCTGCAAAGCAGCGGACCGGTCACGGTGATCGGTTTCGACGCGTTGCAGATCCCGGTCTACCGGCTCGTGATCGCGCCGGCCGCGCCGGGCTAAGGCCCCTGCCCCGCCCTTTTCAGGAATAGGCACCGGCGGAATAGGTCAGCTCGTAGCTGTGGCTGTAGAGCTCGAAGATGTTGCCGAACGGATCCTCGACATAGACCATGCGATAGGGCTTTTCGCCCGGGAAATACTCCCGCACCGGCATCCGCTGCTTGCCGCCGGCAGCGACGATCTTCTCCAGCAGGCCTTCGAGGTCGGGATCCTGGATCGCGAAGTGGAAGGTGCCGTGACGGCGGAAGGCAAAGTTGTCCTCCGGCGCGTGATTGTCGGCGAACTCGAACAGCTCGACTCCGATGCCGTCGCCGGTGGAGAGATGCGCGATGCGCAGGCTCTTCCAGCCCGGGCCGAACACGTCGGTGCACATCACGCCGATGGCGCTGTCGTCCTCGACGACCTCGCTTGGCTGCATCAGGACGTAAAAGCCCATCACCTGGGAATAGAAGGCCACGGCGGCGTCGAGGTCCGGAACCGAGAGGCCGATATGCGAGAAGGTGCGTGGGGTCGGTGTCATGTCGCTCTCCTGTGTCTACGCGTTGCAGCACAGGTAGACATCGAGGCGCAGCATGTGAAATTATCATATGTCATATCTTCACAAACATAATGTTATCAAAAATGCTCAACGCCACCTGGATCGAGACCTTCACCGTCCTCGCCGAGGAGGGCCATTTCACCCGCGCGGCGCAGCGGCTGAACATGACCCAGCCCGGGGTCTCGCAGCACCTCCGCAAGCTCGAGGTGCAGCTCGGCGAGGCGCTGATCGCACAGGAGGGCAAGAGCTTTGCCCTGACCGCCGCGGGCGAGGCCGTGCGCGCGCTCGGCCTCAGGCGACGTGCCGAGGAGCAGGCGCTGCGCGAGGCAATCGCGGTTGACGATCCCGAGGTCGGAGAGGTGCGGGTGGCCTGCTCGGGCAGTTTCGCGCTGCTGTTCTATCCCCGCGCCATCGCCCTGATGCGCGACTCGCCACGGCTCGCGATCCACGTGGAGGCGGCTCCGCAGGCGCGCATTCTCGAGGGCATGCTCGCCGGGCGTTTCGACCTTGGCGTGGTTGCGGAAGAGCCCGGCCATCCCCGCCTCGAGGCCGCGCAGATCGGTCAGGAGGAGCTTTGCCTGATCGTCCCCGTGGGGACGGAGAGTCCGCCGCGCCTCGAGACGCTCGAGGCGTTGGGGCTCGTCGCGCATCCCGACGGTTACGCCTATGCTGACGACCTGTTTTCACTGAACTTTCCAGACAGCTTCACCGGGGCCGACCGGCTGCGCATCCGCAGCTATGTCAACCAGATCGGGCAGATCCCGGCACCGGTGGCCGCGGGTGTGGGCTACACGCTGCTGCCGCGGAGCGGCGTCGAGGCCTTTGCCGATGCAGCGCGGCTGCAAATCGCCGAGCTGCCGCATCGCCGCCATCACGCGCTCTGGGCGATCTCGCGCCGGGGCCGCCCGTCCAGCGCCCGGCTCGAGCGGGTGAAGGCGATGATGCGCGAGCTTGCAGCCCGGCTCGGCTGAGAGGCCCGCCTCAGTCCCAGAGCGTTCCGGTCATCGCCCGCTCGAAACCGTGGCGGTAGAGCGCGTGCATGTAGTCCGAGGCAAAGCGGCTCGACGCATCCCAGGTCGCGCCGATCTCGGGGGCGACCGAGGCGCTGTGCAGGCTGAGCCCGTTGCTGCGGGCCAGAAGCCGCGTCGTGCTCAGCCCCGCGCCGGCGCTGGCGCGCACCATCGCGGTCAGCGCCTGTTGGGAGACCCCAATCGCCGACCGGCTGGCAACCTGCGGCTCGGGGTCGAGCGTGTTGTTGACGATGACATAAAGCTGGCCGTCTTTCGCGAAGGGACGGTCGGAATGATAGGCGGCGTCGGGGATCGCGAGGAACTGCATCGCCACGCCACCATCCACATGGGTTTCGCTGTAGCGCTGCCCCTCGTGATCGAAGACGATATCCACCGGCGGGAACAGCCCGGGGATCGCCGAGGAGGCCCGCAATACGCCTCGGAACAGTTCTGTCTGACCATCGCTCGCGATGGCTCCCATGTCCCAGACCGAGGCCTGCGCCGTGTCGAGCCCGGTGGTGACGACAAAAAGCCGGGCCCCGCGCGCATTGCGGCGGGCCACGGCCTGCAGCAAAGCTGGCGGCGTGTAGCGCGCGATCGTCCGTGCCAGCGGGGCGGTGTCATAAAGTGCGTCGGAATAGACGATGCTGACCGTGCGAACCTGCATCATGTCGTCGGCGTCGTGATCGAGAAAGATCTCACGCAGCTCTGCATCGTGATCCGGCCCGAGGAAGGCGAAGGAGGCCATCAGCGCCCCGGTGGACACACCGGTGACGATGTCAAAGAGCGGCCGTGCACCGCGCGCGCTCCAGCCCGACAGCGCCCCGGCCCCAAAGGCACCGTCTTCACCGCCGCCCGACAGCGCGAGGATGCGGGGCCGGTTCTTCAGCGTGGCGGCGGGAATGTGCCGGTCCCAGTCCGACAGCCCGGCCTTGGCCGAAAGTCGGTACCGCGCGAGCGGATCCGGGCCCTGCGGGCGCAGCGGCTGCGTCGCCTGCCCATAGGGGCCGGCACAGCCCGCGAGCGCCGTGGCCCCGGCCGACAGGAGGAACCCGCGCCGGCTGAGCGCGTGGCGGGTCGAGAGCAGTTTGGTCATGTCCGGGACGTCCAGAAGGGGAAGGGCGCGGTCGGATGGCGCAGGGGACTGCGCCGTCGCCCACCGGGATGCTCAGCCGCGCGGCGCGGGGCCG
>NZ_JBYNAH010000103.1:0-16839 GCF_059781815.1 Salipiger sp.
CAAAATACCTCGGGGGTGAATTGGCGCACAGCGCCAAGAGGGGGCAGCGCCCCCTTCTGCCCTGGAAGCCGGCGGCGCACACACCGGTCAGGACGATCTCAGCCCCGGGCGCCCTTCGGCATCGGGGTGGTGGCGCGGTTATAGGGGGTCCAGTCCTCGATGTCGGGATACCAGGTCTGTCGCCAGGCCCGCACCTTCGGGTTCATGATGCGGCGCCAGAGCGGCGGTACCATCGCGGCCATGGTCATGATCGGGTAGCCATAGGGCAGCTGCGGCGCCTCGCTCTCCTGGTAGGTCTGCAGCAAGGGGAAGCGCCGGTCGGGCTTGTAGTGGTGATCCGAATGGCGTTGCAGGTTGATCAGCAGCCAGTTCGTCGCGGTGTGGGCCGAGTTCCACGAATGGTGGGGCTGCACGTGCTCGTAGCGGCCATCGCCGAGATGGCGGCGGGTCAGGGCGTAGTGCTCGACATAGTTCGTGAGCTCCAGCTGCCAGATCGCCACCCCCGCCTGCACCACGAAGAACAGCAGCCCCAGCCAGCCGCCGAGCAGCACCGCCAGCGCCAGCATCGCCCCCTGCAGGGCGGCGTATTTCCAGAACGGGTTGCGCCGGTGCCACCAAGGCAACCCGCGCCGCGCCAGCAGCGCCGCCTCGGCGCGGAAGGCCGAGACCGGGCTTTCCCGCAGCACCCGTGGGTAGAAGCGGTGAAAGCCCTCGTTGTAGCGCGCCGTCACCGGATCGCGCGGGGTGCCGACCCAATGGTGATGCACCAGCAAATGCTCCGAGCGGAAATGCGAATAGAGCACCATCGCCAGCAACCCGTCGCCGAGGTTGCGCTCGAGCCGGTTGCGCTGGTGCAGCAACTCATGGGCATAGACGATGCCCACCGAGCCGGTCATCACCCCGGTGCCGAACATCACCCCGAATGTCTCCCAGCCGTTCAGATGCGCAGCCCCCGGCACGTAGGAGATCAGCGAGACCAGCGTCACGAACTGCACCGGTGCCCAGAGCATCACCCCGGCGCGATACCAGAACAGGTGCCGCTCCTCGGTCTGCGGGTCGGCATTCTCGGTGTTGAGGCCGAGCGCCGCGTCGAGCGCCGAGAACAGGTACCATGTGGCCAGCGGCGGCAGCAGCACCCAGAGCCCGCCCTTCACAGCGCCGAGCCAGACCAGCGGTGGCAGGATATAGGTGAGCCAGAACGGGGCGGCAGCCCCGATCCGGGCGATCTTTTCCGACGAGATCATGATGAGTCTCCGTTCCGCACGGGTCCTTTGCGCGTCTCGGGGCGAGACTAGCTCCCCGCCCGGGCAGCGTCACGGGGCAAGCGGGCGAATACCCGACAAAATCTCTGCGACTGGCCTTTCTGCCTCAGCCGCCCCGGGCCAGATCGTAGGCCTTGCGCATCACCGTGGGCAGATCCTTGGGATCGAAATCCTCGGCCTCGACAAACTCCCCGCGCGCGGGCGGGCGGTCCATCGGCACCAGCGCGGTCTTGACCGTCAGGCGCAGGTGGAAATGGGTGAAGGTGTGGCGCGCCTCGGCGTTGAGCGCCTTCCACTCGGCGGCGATCGGCGGCGCCTCCTCCGGCGCCTCGCCCCACTCGCTGCCGGGCCAGCCCAGCATGCCGCCGAGCAGGCCCTTGTCGGGGCGGCGCTCGAGCAGCCAGGCGCCGTCGACCCGGCGCACAAGGTAGGCGATGCCGAGCCGCGTCGGTTTGCGCTTCTTCGGCACCTTCTTCGGCAGCTCGGCCATCGTCCCCGCCTCCCAGGCGGCGCAGGCGCCGCGCCACGGGCAGAGCCCGCAGGCCGGGTTGCGCGGGCTGCAGATCGTGGCGCCGAGATCCATTACCGCCTGCGCGTAGCAGCCCGGGCGCTCCTGCGGCGTGAGGGCCGCGGCCATCTCGGTGAGGATCGGCTTGGCCTGCGGCAGCGGCGTGTGCTCGTCATGCAGCCGCGCCATCACCCGCTCAACATTGCCGTCGACCACCGTCGCCGGGATGTCGAAGGCGATGGCCGCGATGGCCCCGGCGGTGTAGGGCCCGACACCGGGCAGGCCCAGCAGCCCGTCGAGATCCGCCGGGAACACGCCGCCGTGCTCGGATGCGACCACGCGGGCACATTTCAGCAGGTTGCGGGCGCGGGCGTAGTAGCCCAGCCCCGCCCAGGCGGCCATCACCTCGGCATCCTCGGCTGCTGCGAGATCCGAGACCGTCGGCCAGCGCGTGGTGAAGGCCTCGAAATAGGGCTTCACCGCCGGAACGGTGGTCTGCTGCAGCATGATCTCCGACAGCCAGACCCGGTAGGGATCAGGCCGGATTCCGGCAGCGCGGGCGCGCGGGCCCACCCGCCACGGCAGGTCGCGGGCGTGGCGGTCGTACCAGTCGAGAAGATCCGCGGCGCGGGCGGGGTCACGCAAAACTGACATTCCCTTGATTGGATGATTCCGGGCTGGCGCCCGTTGGCGCGGTCACTAGAATAGTGCCGCAGAGAGGGATTCAAGATGCAACGGCGCAAGAGCACCACCAAGGGCTTCGCCCTGACAGCGGGCCTGCTGAAGCAGAACATCCGCAAGGCCAGCGAAAGCCGCGGCTTCGCGCAATCCCGTGTTCTCACCCACTGGGAAGAAATCGCCGGCGCCGACATGGCGGCGATCTCGCGCCCGGTCGAGATCGGCTACGGCCGCGGCGGGCTCGGCGCCACGCTCACCCTGCTCACCACCGGCGCCAACGCGCCGCTGCTGGAGATGCGCAAGGAAGAGCTGCGCGAGCGCGTCAACGCGATCTACGGCTACAATGCCATCGCCCGCATCCGCGTCACCCAGACCGCCGCCACCGGCTTCGCCGAGGGCCGCGTCGCCTTCGAGCATCGCCCCAAGGAACAGGCCAGGCCCGAGCCCTCCCCCGAGACCCGCGCCGAGGTGCATCGCGCCACGCAAGGGGTTGGCGACGAGGGGCTCAGGGCGGCGCTTGATCGTTTGGGTGCAAACGTCATAACCAAGTCACATCGCTGAAGCCCCGAGCGGGCTGTCGCAGAAAGAAGGAAGACCCATGAAGCGTATCCTGACCACCGTCGCGCTGGCCGCAACCCTCGCCGCAGGCGGCAGCTGGGTTCTGAACCCCACCGCCCAGCCCCCGCTCGGCGCTGCCGGCGCGCAGGAGGCCACGGTGACCGACATGACCCTCGGACAGGCCGACGCGCCGGTCGAGATCATCGAGTACGGCTCCTTCACCTGCCCGCATTGCGCGGATTTCGAGCAGGATGTCTTCCCGCAGATCAAGGAAAACTACATCGACACCGGCAAGGTGAAGTTCACCTTCCGCGAGGCCTATTTCAACAAGTACGACATGTGGGCCTCGCTGATGGCGCGCTGCGGCGGCGAGATGAAGTATTTCGGCATCGTCGACATGATCTACGAGACCCAGAACGAATGGGCCCGCCAGAGCACCGAGGCCGGCGTCGCCGACGCGATCCGCAAGATGGGCCTGCAGGCCGGCATCGGCAAGGAGCAGCTCGACGCCTGCATGCAGGACGGCGAGACGCTGAAGGCGCTGGTCGGCTGGTACCAGAGCAATGTCGAGGAAGACGGCTTCAACTCGACCCCGTCCTTCATCATCGACGGCGAGCTCTACACCAACATGTCCTACGACAAGTTCGCGGAAATCCTCGACGAGCGTGTCGAAGCCGCGCAATGAGTTCTGCACCGCGCGGCCCCCTCGAGGGGGTGAAGGTCATCGAACTGGCCCGAATTCTGGCCGGCCCCTGGGCCGGTCAGATTCTGAGCGACCTCGGCGCCGAGGTCATCAAGATCGAGGCCGACCGGGGCGACGACACCCGCAAGTGGGGCCCGCCCTTCATCGACCGCGAAGACGAGCGTTCGGCGGCCTATTTCCACTGCTGCAACCGGGGCAAGCACTCGCTGGTGGTCGACATCTCGACGCCCGAGGGACAGGCGCGGGTGCGCGAGCTGGTGGCCGATGCGGATATCCTGATCGAGAATTTCAAGGTCGGCGGGCTGGCCAAGTACGGGCTCGACTTCGCCTCGCTGGCGCAGGTCAACCCCGGGCTGATCTACTGCTCGATCACCGGCTTCGGACAGGATGGCCCCTACGCCCACCGCGCCGGCTATGACTACATCATCCAGGGCATGTCGGGCTTCATGTCGATCACCGGCACGCCGGACGGCCAGCCGCAACGCGCGGGCGTGGCGATCACCGACCTGTTCACCGGGCTCTACTCGGTCTCGGGGATCCTCGCTGCGCTGCACCAGAAGCAGCGCACCGGCAAGGGCCAGCATATCGACATGGCGCTGCTCGACTGCGCGGTGGCGGCAACGGCGAACCAGGCGATGAACTACCTCGCCACCGGCGAGGCGCCGGGGCGGACGGGGAACTATCACCCCAACCTCACGCCCTACCAGGTGTTCGACTGCTCCGATGGCTACATCATCATCGCCACCGGCAACGACCCGCAATACCAGCGGCTCTGCCGGCTGCTCGGGCTCGACAGTCTGGCCGAGCACCCGGAATACCTGACCAATGCCGACCGCATTGCGAACCGCACCGCGCTCGAGGCGCATCTGATGGCGGAGACGCGGCAGTGGACCAAGGCCGAGCTGCTCGCGGGCTGCGAGCGCGAGGGCATCCCGGCAGGGCCGATCAACGATCTCTCGGAGGTCATGGCCGACCCGCAGGTGCAGGCGCGCGGCATGCAGATCTCGCCCGAGGGCGTGCCCGGTGTGCGTTCGCCCTTCAAGTTCTCGGACGCGGATCTGTGTCTGGACAAGGCCTCGCCGAAGCTCGGCGAAGGCTGATCTTTCTGCGCCGGCCGCGCTCTTAAGAGGGGGCGGCCGGTGGCACCGGGTTCAAAGGCCCGATGCCCAAAGCTCGGCGTTCAGGGCGCGGCGCTCAGAGTTCGATGGTGCCCAAAACGCTGTTCTGCGGCAGGCGCGCCACCTCCATGCCGCCCTCGACGCGGCGGAGGTTGTAGCCGTAGCCCCGCATCCGGAACCGCCATTCGGTCTCGGTCAGGGTCTTGGCCCGCTCGTTGATCAGGAAATTCCGAACTTCGTTCATATCTTCAGTCAGCTTGTTCTCGGCAAACATAACACTCTCCAATAAGCCAATCACTGAAGAGAGCCTGCGGGCGGAATGAGGCGGGAATGCGGTGCCTCGGGGGATTTTTCAAGAACTGGAAACGCAGTGTTTCCAAGCAGCCTCAGCCCTGGGTTTCGGGCCCGGCCGGCGAGATGCGCCGCTTCAGCACCGCCTCGCGCCAGGTGATGAACAGCACCGCGCCCATGATGATCACCCCGCCCAGCACCACCCAGGGATCCACCGGCTCGGCAAAGAACAGCGCGCCAAGAGCCACCGACCAGACCAGTTGCAGGAAGGTGACCGGCTGCGTCACCGTCACCGGCGCGGCGGCAAAGGCCAGCGTCATCGCGTAATGCCCGCCGGTGGCGAAGCAGGCCACCGCGAAGAGGATGCCGAGATCTCCCCAGGATGGCGTCACCCAGACGTTCCACGCAAAGGGGAAGAGCCCGATGGTGACGGTGATCGACAAAAGCGCCACCACCACGGCGGCGCTCATCTCGCCCGAGATGATCTTGGCGATGAGATAGGAGACCGAGAACAGCAGCGCCGTCCCCAGCATGGCGAAATGGCCGGGATCGAGTTCACGGAAGCCCGGGCGCAGGATCAGCAGCGCGCCGCCCAGCGCCACGGCGATGGCGATGATGCGCCGCATCGCCAGCCGCTCGCCCAGAACAAAGACCGCGAGAATGGTGACATAGACCGGCGTGAGGTAGTTCATCGCCGTGACCTCCGCGAGCGGGATGCGGGTCATGGCGAAGAACCAGCAGATCACCCCCACGGTCTGCGCCGCCCCGCGCAGCACCACAAGCCAGAGCTGGCGCTTGGTCAGCCGCAGCGCGGCCAGGCTGCGCCAGGCCGGCAACAGGAAGATCAGGCCGAAGACATAGCGCAGGAACGCCGACTCCGCCGCCGGCACACGCCCGGCCAGCAGCTTGACCAGCGCGGTCACGCCGACGAAGCACAGGCCGGTGACGACCATCCAGAGAATACCCCGGATCGGGGCGGAAACAGCGCTCATGCGAAGGTGTTAGACCACGAACAATCGCTCGAAAAGCGGAAAGCTCGCGGCGATAGCGTCCATGCCGCCAAGCACAAGCTTGGCCGCCAGCGTCCACATGATCCCCGCCATGGCCAGATCCAGCACCTGCCAGGCCCGCGGCCGGGCAAAGACCGGCGCCAGCGCCCGTGCGCCGTAGCCCAGGCTGAAGAAGAACAGGAACGAGGCGGTGACGGCGCCAAGCCCGAAGGCGACCGGCTCGTCGTACTGCGCCGAGACCGCGCCCAGGAGCATTACCGTGTCGAGATAGACATGCGGGTTGAGCCAGGTGAAGGCGAGGCAGGTCAGCACGGCGGCCCTGAGGCTCAGCGCCGCGCGCCCCTCGCCCATCGCCTCGCCACCGCGCCACGCCGAGCGCAGGCTGCGCGCGCCGTACCATGTCAGGAAGGCCGCGCCGAAGAGACGCATGGCAGGCTCGAGCCCCGGCAGCGCCTGCGTCAACGCGCCGAAGCCCGCGATGCCCGCGACGATCAGCACCGCGTCCGAAAGCGCGCAGATCAGACAGACCGGCAGCACATGCGCCCGCATCAGCCCCTGCCGCAGCACGAAAGCGTTCTGCGCCCCGATCGCCACGATCAGCGAAAGCCCGAGGGCAAATCCCGCCAGCGCTGCCTGCATGTCTCTCTCCTTCGATCCGTGCGGGCTGGTAGCACGCGGCGGACGGGACAGCCTAGTTAAAGAAATTCAGCTCTGTTAAGTCTGACTAATGTCGTTCGACCCTTTGCAACTGGCCGCGCTCGACGCGGTGCTCCGGCTCGGCAGCTTCGACGCCGCCGCTGCCGAGCTGCACGTCACGCCCTCGGCGATCTCGCAGCGCATCAAGGCACTCGAAGACCGCGTCGGCGGTGCCTTGGTGGTGCGCGCCGCGCCCTGCACCGCCACGCCCACGGGCGCTCGGCTGGCGCGCCACGCCGGCGAGGTGCGGCTGCTCGAGGCGGCGCTGGCCCGCGATCTGGAACTGCCCGGCACCCCTGCCCGTCTGCGCCTCGCGATCAACGCCGACAGCCTCTCGACATGGTTCCTGCCCGCGCTGCTCGGGCACGACCTGCTCTTCGACATCGCGGTGGATGACGAGTCGCATTCCGCCGACTGGCTGCGCCGGGGCGAGGTCTCGGCGGCGATCACCGCCCATGCACGTGCGGTGCAGGGCTGCGACGCCTACGCGCTGGGCAAGATGCGCTACGTGGCGACCTGCGCGCCCGACTACTACAAGAAGTATTTCGAAGATGGTGTCACCGCCGAGGCTTTCGCCCGCGCGCCGATGCTGCAGTTCAACGCCAAGGACGCGCTGCAGCACGATTGGCTGCGCCGGATCACCGGGCAGGCGCTGAACCCGCCGCTGCACCGGCTGCCCTCGTCGCAGGGCTTTGTCGACGCGGCACGGCTCGGGCTGTGCTGGGGGCTGAACCCCGAGCCGCTGGTGCGCGAGGATCTGGCGCAGGGGCGGCTGGTGGCCTTGCGGTCCGACCAGCCGCAGGACGTGGCGCTCTACTGGCAGGTCAACCGGCTGGTGGCGGGTGCGATCACCGGGCTTACCGAAGCCGTGCGCCGCGCCGCCAGCGCCGCGCTGGTGCCGGCCTAACCGGCCTCGGTCTCGACCTCGTCGAGCCCCAGCGCGATCACGCCGCCCAGCGCGCTCAGCGCGGCAAAGCCCGCCAGTGCCGCGATCGGCCCGATCCAGGCCAGCGCGCCGCCGAAAGCGCCCGAGAGCAGCAGCAGCCCGCCGATCAGCGTGTTGGCAAGTGCCGCATAGCGCGAGCGGGCATCCTCGGGAGCCATGTCGACGAGATAGGTCGAGCGCCCCTGCCGGACGCCGTGATAGGCGATCATCAGCCCGAAGAGCAGCAGCGGCGTCACCCAGATCGCCGCCCCCGCCACCCCGGTGAGGCCCGCCAGCACCGCCAGCACCATCGCCGCCGCGCCGGAAAAGCCGGAATACATCAGCACCTTGCGCGAGGACCGGTCCGAGAGCCGGCCCCAGACATAGGAGCTGACGAAGGAGGCCGCCGCCGAGGCCAGCACCAGCGCGCCGAGCTTTTGCAGCGCGCCCTCGCCGGTGTCGAGCAGCACGATATAGGGCGGTGCCAGCGCCGTGGCGGTGAGCGCGCCCCTGGCATAGACGAAGCGGCGGAACTGGCCGTCCTCGCGGAACGGCGAGAGGTCGATGGCCGGGGCATCGCCGTTGGTTTCCGAGGGCTCCTCCTCCAGCGTCGAGAACAGCGCCGCCGCCCCGAACCACAGCAGCGCCGCGAGGCCCACGGCGAGCGCCAGCGGCGTCACGTCCTGCAAGAGGCCGGTCATCAGCAGCAGCGCGAAGAGGATCACCCCCGCCGAGGCGACCGAGGCGGCGGTGCCGGTCACCGCGCCGCGCCGGGTCTTCTCGATGGTTTTGCCGAGGATGTCCTTGAAGCTCACCGACGAGGCCGCGCGCGACAGCGCGAGGAAGCCCAGCAGCGCGCAGAGCGCCAGCCCCGCGGCCCAGCCCTGCAGGGTGAAAGCGACCACAACCATGAGGGCGGCGGCAAGGCCCTGCCCCAGCGAACCGAAGACCCAGGCCCATTTACGGTGCCGCAAGGCCTCGACCCGGCGTGCCAGCAGCATCTGCGGGAGCAGCGCGCCGGCCTCGCGGATCGGCACCAGCAACCCCACCAGCACCGCCGGCGCGCCCAGCGCCTGCGCCAGCCATGTCAGCACGAGTTTCGGATTGATCAGGCCATCGGCCAGCTTGGTCATCGATAGCGACAGCACGTGGCGCAGCCCGTTGCGCGCCTCCTCCGCCGGCACCTCGCCATCCGCCTCGCTCAGCGCCGCGAACATGCGGCCTGCCAGCTTCCCGTCCATCTGTCCCTCACCTCGCATCTCGCTGGGGTCGTGGGGGTATGTAATCCGACCGGTGTCGGCGTCCATCAGCCGATGCTGCGGGCCAGCACGCGGCTGATCGTGGTCAGGCTCTCGCCGCTCTCGGCGGCCCAGGCGTTGAACGCCTCCTGCACCGGCTGCATCGCCTTGCGCGAGCCCGGCGGCTTGTCGATGACGCCCTCCGCCACCAGCCGCGCCACCACGTCCTTGCTCAGCATGTAGCCGTCCTTGCCCATGCTGCGCAGCAGGTAGGCGCCGGTGTTGCCGCCAAGCCGCGCGCCCTCGCGCTTCAGCCAGTCGAGCAGCCCGGCGAAATCCTCGCCCGGCCAGTCGGCCACCTTGCGCCCAAAGCCGCCTTCCGCCTCGCTCACCCGGCGGATGAAGGCTGCGTTGTCGCGGATGGCGGCGATTTTCGGCCCGGAGCGGATCACCCGCGTATCGGTGAGCAGGTCGTCGAAGCGCTCCTCCGACATCATCGAGAGCGGCCCCACCTCGAAGCCGCCGAAGGCTTCCTCGATGCCGGGCCACTTGGCCTCGACCACCTTCCAGCTGATGCCGGCCTGAAAAATCCCGCGCGCCATTCCGGCAAGCCAGCGATCATCGGGGATGGCCGCGATCTGATCCGAACTGCGCGGCACGGGCGCGTCTCCGAGCACCGCCTCGCGGCTGCCCTTGCGCGCGATGGCGATGGCGAGGATGTCGTCGAATGAATGCATGAGGCCCCTCCGGCAGGCTCTGGATTGCGTCCAGAGTGCCGAAGGGGCCCCGTCAGGTAAAGCGCCATGCGCGGCGCGGCCCGTCAGTCGTTGGCGGCGGGGGCCGTCTCCATCTGCGTGGTGCCGGCCTCGGTCTCGGTGGCGGCGGCGGGCTCGGTGGTCGCGGCGGCAGGCTCGCTGTCATCGGCGGCGGCAAAAACCCACGCCAGCCAGCCCACCAGAAGGATCGCGACGAGCGCCAGCCCGCCAAAGATGCCGGCCAGCGGGCCCTTGTGCTGTTTTTCCTGCGTCTTGATGTTGGTGTCGGGTGCCGACATGGGAATGCTCCTCTCACTCGGAAAATTTACGGCCACACGGTTGTGGCGCTTCGGTTGCGGACCTAACACTTTGCCATCGGGCGCAGTTCCTGCGCCGCCCTGCCGACAGGATGAGGACGCATGAAAGACGCAAGCCCCCAGACGATTTACCTTAAGGATTACACGCCCTTCGGCTGGCAGGTCGCGGATGTTCACCTCACCGTGAGCTTGGCGCCCACCGCGACGCGGGTCAGCACGCGCATCCATTTCGTGCCCAATCCCGGCGCGCCCGCACAGGAGTTCTTCCTGCATGGCGAGGAGCTCAAGCTGATCCGCGCCGCCATCGACGGCACCGAGGTCACCCCCGAACTGACCCCGCAGGGGCTGCGCTGCGAGGTGCCCTCAGGCCCGTTCCTGTGGGAAACCGAGGTCGAGATCGCGCCGGCCGAGAACACCGCGCTCGAGGGGCTCTACATGTCGAACGGCATGTACTGCACCCAGTGCGAGGCCGAGGGCTTCCGCAAGATCACCTACTACCCCGACCGCCCCGACGTGATGGCGACCTTCACGGTGCGCATCGAGGGCGACGAGCCGGTGAAACTGTCGAACGGCAACCCCACCGGCAGCGGCGAGGGCTGGGCAGAGTGGCACGACCCGTGGCCCAAGCCCGCCTATCTCTTCGCGCTGGTTGCCGGCGATCTGGTCAACCATCCCGGCAGCTTCACCACCATGTCGGGCAAGGAGGTGGAGCTCAACATCTGGGTCCGCCCCGGCGACGAGGGCAAATGCGCCTTCGGCATGGAGGCGCTCAAGGCCTCGATGAAATGGGACGAAGAGGTCTATGGCCGGGAATACGATCTCGACATCTTCAACATCGTCGCCGTGGATGATTTCAACATGGGCGCGATGGAGAACAAGGGGCTGAACATTTTCAACTCCTCCTGCGTCCTCGCCTCGCCCGAAACCTCGACCGACGCCAATTTCGAGCGCATCGAGGCGATCATCGCGCATGAGTATTTCCACAACTGGACCGGCAACCGCATTACCTGCCGCGACTGGTTCCAGCTCTGCCTGAAGGAGGGTTTGACGGTCTATCGCGACAGCCAGTTCACCTCCGACATGCGCTCCGCCGAGGTCAAGCGGATCTCCGACGTGATCGACCTGCGCGCCCGCCAGTTCCCCGAGGATCAGGGTCCGCTGTCGCACCCGGTGCGCCCCGAGAGCTTCCAGGAGATCAACAACTTCTACACCGCCACGGTCTACGAGAAGGGCGCCGAGGTGATCGGCATGCTCAAGCGGCTGGTGGGCGACGAGGCCTATGGCAAGGCGCTGGATCTCTATTTCGAGCGTCACGACGGCGACGCCGCCACCATCGAGGACTGGCTCAAGGTGTTCGAGGATGCCACCGGGCGCGACCTGACGCAGTTCAAGCGCTGGTATGCGCAATCGGGCACCCCGCATCTGAGCGTTTCCGAGGCCTATGCCGACGGCACCTTTACGCTGACCTTCAAGCAGGACACGCCGCCGACCCCGGGCCAGCCCGAGAAGGCGCCGCAGGTGCTGCCCATCGCAGTGGGCCTGCTCAATCCCAATGGCGACGAGGTGGTGCCGACGACCGTGCTTGAGATGACAGACGCCGAGCAAAGCTTCAGCTTCGAAGGGCTCAGCGCCCGGCCCGTGGCCTCGATCCTGCGCGGCTTCTCGGCGCCTGTCGTGCTCGACCGCGACAGCTCGGCGGAAGAGAAGCGCTTCCTGCTAGCGCATGACACCGACGCCTTCAACCGCTGGGAGGCGAGCCGCGATCTCGCCCGCGCCTGCCTCTTCGCCATGGTGACCGAGGGCGCCGGCCCCGACATGGCGTGGATCGACGCGCTCGAGCAGGTGATCCGCGACGAAGCGCTCGATCCGGCCTTCCGGGCGCTGATGCTGGCGCTGCCGACCCAGTCGGAGCTGGCGCAGATGCTGCACGCCAAGGGCATCACCCCCGACCCCGACGCCATCCACGCCGCCGCCGAGACCTTGCGCAACGCCATGGCCGAGCGCTGGTCGTCGCTGCTGCCCGAGCTGATGGCCGCGACCCGCGTCAGGGCGCCCTACAGCCCCGACGCCGCGCAATCGGGCAAGCGGGCGCTCGGCAACGCGGTGCTGTCGCTGCAGACCCGCCTCGATGGCGGCACCGCGGCACAGGCGCAGTACGACGCCGCCGACAACATGACGATGCAGCTGAGCGCGCTGTCCTGCCTGATCATGGCCGGTGCCGAGGAGGCCGCTCTGGCCTCCTTCGAGCAGCAGTGGAAGGACGACCGTCTGGTGATGGACAAGTGGTTCGCGCTGCAGGTCGCCGCCACCAAGCCGGAGAACGCCGCCCCGCGTGCCGAGGCGCTGACCAAGCGGCCGGATTTCGACTGGAAGAACCCCAACCGCTTCCGCGCGGTGATGGGCTCGCTGGCGATGAATCACGCCGGTTTCCACGCCAAGGACGGCAGCGGCTATCGGCTGCTGGCGGACTGGCTGATCAAGCTCGACGGCAAGAACCCGCAGACCACCGCGCGCATGTGCTCGGTGTTCCAGACCTGGAAACGCTACGACGCGGGCCGTCAGGCACTCATGAAGGCCGAGCTCGAGCGCATTGCCGCCAAGCCCGACCTGTCGCGCGACGTGACCGAGATGGTGGGCCGGCTGCTGTCCTGAGCCCGTACCGCGACACAGACAAAAAAGGGGGCCAATCGGCCCCCTTTTTCATGCGCATCTCTGCGCGCTCGACAGGTTCGCGCCACGGCGCCGGTTGTCTTGATTATTCCGCCGTGGCTTCCTGAGACCCGGTTGTCCCGGAGGTCGCGATGATCGGCTCCTGCGTTGGGCGCACGATTGTGCCCTCGACGGCAAAGGCGACCACGCCATCGTTTGCGGGCAGTTCGCCCTCGGCCATGATCGCGTCATTGCCCCAGCTGTCCGGCCGCGCCACCGGCTTCAGCGAGCGCGGCAGGCCGGCGCAATAGGGCTGCGCACGGGTCCAGGCGATCATGTCTTCACGCTTCTTGCGGGAGTGGAACGGCCCCCAGTCGGCAGCCACGCCGCGCATGTTCTGGCTGACCACGCCGTCGCGCTTCACGGTCTTGGCCATGATGCGCAGGCCGCAGGACAGGTTGAGATGCGGATCCTTCAGCTCGGCACCGGTGCCGGCCTGGCAATCGTAGAGCCGCGCGGTCGAGGGCAGGATCTGCAGCAGGCCGTACCACAGGCCGCCGCCGCCCACGGCGGTCGGACGGTAGGTGCTCTCGTGCTTGGCCAGCGCCGAGACCAGGCCGATCCAGAACGCCTCGCGGTCCTCGCGACCGGCGCTCGGATAGGCCGGGCACCAGGTGGCGATGTCCTCGGGGACGATCTCGGGCAGGTTGCTGGCCGGGCCGCGCAGCGCCGAGAGCGCCGCAAGCGACCAGGTGCCGCGCTCGCCGGAGGTGCCCCAGCGCGCTTCGGGGATCGTCATCGTCCGCTCTTGCGGGCGCACGGATTGGACGACGCCCTGGAGAGAGTATCCAGGCGGCATCGGGGCGGGTTCTGACCAGACGGCACTTGCAAGGAACAGGGCCGACAGAACTGTGAAAAGACGTGGCAGCATGTCTGGAGAAGTGCCACAGGGTGTGGGTTCGGTAAAGCGCAGCTCTCGTCGCAGGTGCAGCGCGTCGGAACCAAACCGCCGAGCCGCGCGTTAACCCATTGGGACTTCTTGCGGTAGCGGACGAAGAAACGTCGGCGGAATGCCGCCGCTCGACCCTTCTCCTGCCCTCAATGTGCCCGATTCCCCAAACAAGATGTGGGCATGACTGTACTGGCCCGACCCGTTTCATTGCTGCATACCGTCCGCGCTCTGCTGCCGGGAAAAGCAATCGCTCTGCCCGCTGCCGCTCTGCCGGCAGAGCCCGCCGCCGCGCCCGCCGGCACCTCTGACGCGGTCGCGCCGCCGAAGATCTGCATCCCCGTGCGTGAAAGCTCGCCCGACGCCTCGGATTGCGAGAGCCTGCGCCTCGCCGGTCGCTTCCTCGCCCGGCAGGAAGACTGGGAGACCCTCGCCGGACAGCTGCGCGAGGCGGACACCGCCCGCGCGGCGACCAAGGGCGGCGCGCCCATCGCCCGCCTGCTGGCGGAAGGCGCCTGTTCGGACGTGGTCGAGACCGCGCTCACCGCCGTCGCCGGCAACGATGCGACCGCCGCCCGCCAGACGCTCTACTGCCTGCACGACGCCGTCGACCGGCTGGGCGAGGACCCTTGGCTGTCCTATGCCGTCGCGCTTGCCCATCTGACCGTGGCCGAGGCCTGGGGCGCGGCCCCCGGCTCCGCCGACAGCATGGCGCTGCGCCGCGACGCCCGCTCGCAGCATCTGGAGACCGCGGCGCGGCTGATCGCGCCCTTCCATCCGCTGGAATTCGATTCGCCCGCCATCGCGGCGCTGCGCTGCGCGCTCCTCGATCTCGATCCGCGCCCGAGCCGTCGGGTGATCGACGAATACGAGGACCTGATCGATCTCGACCCCGCCTGCCCCGCCCACATGCGCGCGCTTGGCCGCGATCTGATGCCGACCCGCTTCGGCAACTGGGACCGGCTCGAGGTCGAGGCCCGCCGCACCGCCGGGCGCACCGCCGATGTCTGGGGCGCCGGCGGCTATGTCTGGGTCTGGTTCGACGCGCTCTCGAGCGGCCAGTTGCGCGGCTTCGCCCATGTCGATGCCGAGCTCTTTACCGAGGGCCTGCACGATATCCTCACCCGCCGTCCCGGCCAGCACACCGCCAATCTTCTCGCGGCCTTCTGCGGCATGACGCTGTCGGGCGCCTCCGAGCCCAGCAGCGCCCGCGCCCGGATCAGCGGCTGTTTCGGCTGGATCGTCGAAGACCACCTGCGCGAGATCCACCCCGCGCTCTGGGCCAGCGCCCGCCCCTTCGCCTGCAAGACCGAGGGCGGCGAGCGTCTGCGGCTCGGGCAGAGCCGTGCGCTCTCGGCGCTGTCGGAACATTTCGCCCATCAATTGCGCCTCGGACGCGAGGTCCGCTTCACCGAGACCGGTGTCGAACTGTCCCCGACGCCCTGCGCGTCCAGCACTCTTGCTCCCTCTGCCGCTCTGGCGTATCCCCGTCGCGAATTGCGAGACGAGGATACGCCATGCTTGACCTGAGCTTCGAGCCCCCCAAACCCAAGGTCATCGCCGGGGCGAAATACGACTGGGAACTGGTGATCGGCATGGAGGTCCATGCCCAGGTCTCGTCCGAGGCCAAGCTTTTCTCGGGCGCCTCGACCAAGTTCGGCGCCGAGCCGAACTCGAACGTGGCCTTCGTGGACGCGGCGATGCCGGGGATGCTGCCGGTGATCAACGAGTACTGCGTCGAGCAGGCGGTGCGCACCGGGCTTGGCCTGAAGGCCGAGATCAACCTGAAATCCGCCTTCGACCGCAAGAACTATTTCTATCCCGACCTGCCGCAAGGCTACCAGATCAGCCAGCTCTACCACCCGATCGTGGGCGAGGGCGAGGTGATCGTCGACATGGAGCCGGGCGTCGCCCGCCGCGTGCGCATCGAGCGCATCCATATCGAGCAGGATGCCGGCAAGTCGATCCACGACATGGACCCCAACATGTCCTTCGTCGACCTCAACCGCACCGGCGTGGCGCTGATGGAGATCGTCTCGCGCCCCGACATCCGCGGCCCCGAGGAAGCGGCGGCCTACGTGTCGAAGCTGCGCCAGATCCTGCGCTATCTCGGCACCTGCGATGGCAACATGCAGAACGGCAACCTGCGCGCCGACGTGAACGTCTCGGTCTGCCGGCCGGGCCAATACGAGAAATACCAGGAAACCCAGGATTTCTCGCATCTCGGAACGCGCTGCGAGATCAAGAACATGAACTCGATGCGCTTCATCCAGCAGGCCATCGACTACGAGGCGAAGCGCCAGATCGCCATCCTCGAGGCCGGCGGCTCCATCGATCAGGAGACCCGTCTCTACGATCCCGACAAGGGCGAGACGCGCTCGATGCGGTCCAAGGAAGAGGCGCATGATTACCGCTACTTCCCCGATCCCGACCTGCTGCCGCTCGAGATCGAGCAGGCCTGGGTCGACGGTATCGCCGCCTCCCTGCCCGAGCTGCCCGACGAGAAGAAGGCGCGCTTCGTGAAGGAGTTCGGCCTGTCGGAGTATGACGCCAGCGTGCTGACTGCCGAGGTCGCCAACGCCGCCTTCTTTGAGAAGGTCGCGGGCGAGGCCGGCGACGGCAAGCTCGCCGCCAACTGGGTGATCAACGAGCTCTTCGGCCGTCTGAAGAAGGAAGGCCACGAGATCACCGAGAGCCCGGTCTCGCCGGCGCAGCTCGCCGGCATCGTGCGGCTGATCAAGTCGGATGCCATCTCGGGCAAGATCGCCAAGGACCTGTTCGAGATCGTCTATACCGAGGGCGGCGACCCGGAGAAGATCGTCGAAGAGCGCGGCATGAAGCAGGTGACCGACACCGGCGCCATCGAGACCGCGGTCGACGAGATCATCGCCGCCAACCCGGCGCAGGTCGAGAAGGCCAAGCAGAACCCCAAGCTCGCGGGCTGGTTCGTCGGCCAGGTGATGAAGGCCACCGGCGGCAAGGCCAACCCCAAGGCGGTCAACGAGATCGTCGCGAAGAAGCTGGCCCAGTAAGCGCCACCCTTCGCGCAGAACAGAAAACGCCCGGACGGAGATCCCCGTCCGGGCGTTTTGTTTTACCGGCGCCAAGATTTTTAGCGAAAAATCTTGGCCCGTCCCCATCGTCGGCGCTCAGGCGGCGCGGCGGCGCGGGCGACGGCGCCG
>NZ_JBYNAH010000104.1:0-16703 GCF_059781815.1 Salipiger sp.
GTCTCGGTCGAGACATCCGCAACGTCGCCGCCGATCAGCAGGTCGTCGCCGGCGTCTCCGGTCAGAGCATCGGCGCCGGCGCTGCCGATGACGGTGTCGTCTCCCTCGCCGGCGGACAGTCGGTTGGCGGAGTCGTCGCCATGCAGCCGGTCGTCGCCGCTGCCGGTGGCCACGGCCTCGAACCCGCTGAAGCTGCCCGTGGCTGAGCGGATGACATCGACGCGTTCGATCAGGAAATCGCCATAGGCCGGGTCCGAGGCGTCGGGCAGCACGCGCGTCAGGTCGTCGGCACTGTTCGCGTGATAGGGCTCGGCCTCGAGCACCAGCTGCGGGGTGAGCGCCACGCCATCATAGATGCGGGCCTCTGTTCCGGTGCGTTCGTCGGTGCCGTCATTGTCGAGATCGCGGTCCGACCAGCGCGGTGACTGGATGGTGATGCTGGCGCGGTAGTCGCCGGTGCCGAGATCGACCTCGATGCGACCGTCCACCGTTCCGAAATCGAGCGTGTCTATCCCGGCACCGCCATCGAGCGTGTTGGTGCCGAGCCCGACGACGACGCGGTCATTGCCGCCTCCGGCATCTGCGGTGTCGTCGCCGCCGCCGGTGACGAGGATGTCGTCGCCCAGATTGCCGGAAAGGCTGTCATTGCCGTCGCCGCCCGACAGCATGTTGTTGAGATCGGTGCCGATGAGCCGGTCATCCCCGCCGCCGCCGATGGCGTTTTCGATCGAGACCAGCGCATCCGTGCCGAAATTGCCGGTCGCGATCCCGGCCGCGAGATCGACGGTGACATCGCCGAACTGGCCGGCCACGAGCGCGCCGTCCTCGGCTTCGGGACGGGCCCAGGCGTAGGAGGCGGTGTCGCGCCCGGCGCCGCCGTCGATCCTGTCATTGCCGGGGCCGCCGTGCAGCAGATCGTCTCCGGCCTCGCCGTAGAGCGAGTCGGCGCCAAGGCCGCCATAGAGCTTGTCGTCTCCGGCGCCGCCTTCGATGGTGTCGTCTCCGGCGCGGCCGATCAGTTGCTCGGCAATGCCGCTGCCGGAAATCAGGTCGTCATAGGGCGTTGCAATCAGCACCTCGAAATTCTCGAGAGTCATGCCGACGGAATTCGTGACGGTGGTGGGGGCCGAGGCGCCCTTGAAGGACACCACGGTCCCGGCGGCCAGATCTGCCTCGATGCGGGACTCGTAGCTGAGATTGAACGCGATCCGGTCATAGCCGGTATCGCCGTTGGCATGTCCGAAGAAGCGCTTGATTTCGAGGAAGTCCTCGCCGGCGCCCATCTGGGCCTGGTTGTCGCGGTCGGTGTCGCCGAAGACGGCGTAATCGTCGCCGGCCTCGCCGTGGAAGATGCCGCCGCCACCGCCGTCGAAATTGCCGATGTCGTTGCCGTCCCCGGCAAACACCTCGGCAAAGCCGTTCTCGGCGTCGAAGCGATCGTTTCCGCCATGCAGATAGAACGCCGAAAGGCTGGTGCCGCCCGGCTCGTAGATCAGGTGATCGTCGTAATCCCCAAGCTGGATCTCTTCGATGCTGTAGGGCTTGATCGCATAGAAGACCTCGCGCGCGTTGCGCAGATCGTCTCCCTGCACGGTGATGGCGTGGGCGCGCAGCGTCAGGGCGATGGCGCTTTCGATGCGGTAGAACCAGCGTGCGTCGCCGACCTCTTCGAGCAGCAGCGTGTCATACCCGGCGCCGCCGTCGATCTGGCGCGTGCCGACGCTTTCCTCGCTGGTCTCGGCATAGATCAGATCGTCGCCATCGCCGCCTTCGATATATTGCGTGGCCCCGGTGCGGATCGTGTCGTCACCGCCGCCGCCATGCAGCAGGAACGTGTCGACATGCCCGAAGAGCCTGTCGTTGCCGTCCGAGCCGACGATCCCCTCGACACTGTCGAGAACATCCCGCGCCACCAGAGTGCCGGCGTCGTCGTAACGCTCGACCACATCGGTGCCCGCGACATAGCGGATCGTGCCCGAGCTGGGCTGATCGCTGAGGTAGTCCTTGAGTTCCTGCAGGATCGACGGGTCATCGCCCTGGTCGTTGATGTCGAACTTGATGGTGTTCGAGTTGCTCGAATAGGACACTATATCGGTGCCTTCGCCGCCGATATAGGTGTCGCTGACGCCGGCCTGCGGGGCGCTGCCCGAGATCATCACGTCGCGGTTTCCGGCACCGGCATGGATCACGTCCGAGCCGGACCCTCCGACGATGTAATCGTCCTCGCCGCCGGCATCGATCAGATCGTCGCCGCCCCGGCCGCTGATGACGTCGATGCCGTCCCCGGTGTAGATGGTGTTCGCGGCCTCGTTGCCCTGGATCTTGTGATCCTGATCCGGCGAGGCGAGCACGTTCTCGATGCTGCTGAGCGTGTCGCGCCCCTGTCCGAAGGAGGTGCCGTCGATCAGGTCGATGGTGAGCTTGCTCCGGGCGCCCGACAGCACCTGGAAGGTATCGACCCCGGCGTTTCCGTTCACCACGTCATCGCCAAGGCCGGGGATCAGAACATCGTTGCCATTGCCGCCGTCGAGCCGGTCGTCCTCGGTCGAGCCGAAGATCCGGTCGTCGCCATCGAAGCCGCGGGCGAAGTAGAACCCGCCATCGACGAGCAGGCCCGTCGAGTTCAGGAACATCAGATCGTCGCCGCTGGTCCCGTCGAGGATCGAGCCGCCGATGATCGCGCTTTTCAGCTCGGCGCCGGTGAAGGTGATGTCGGTGAACACGACATGGTCGGTGTCGTCGAGCCCGCCGAGCGTGTCGATGCCGGTATTCAAGCTGGTCTGCGGCGCGAGATGGCTGACGATGATGTGGTCGTTGTCCGGATCGCGCGAGATCTCGTATTCGGTGAAGCTGGCGTCGAAATAGAACAGGTCGTCGCCGACATCGCCGTAGAGATAGTCGGACCCGTCGCCGGCGATGATCACGTCGTTGCCGGCCCCGGCGAGGATCTCGTCGTCTCCGGCCAGACCGTCAAGGATGTCGTCACCGGAATCGCCCCGCAGCGTGTCGGCGGTTCGGCTGCCCCATCCGGTCGGACCGGAGTCCGCATTGCCGACAACGTTGTTGAAATAGGCCTCTTCGATCAGGTCCAGAAGGTCTGCGCTCTGAAGCTGGCCCTCGATATAGGCCAGCAGGTCGTCGCGGATATCTGCGGCGAGCTGGTCGAGCCCCTCAAGGAAGCTGCCCGGCGGCAGGAGGGTCTCGAGCTGCTCGGTGACGATGTCGACCAGCGTGTCGAGGCCGATTGTCTCGAGCACATACTCGATGACCGGGTCCACGATCAGCGCGCTCAGCGCATCGGCCGTGTTCAGCAGGCCGAGGATCGGATCGACCACGGTGCGCGCGGCGGCGAGCGGCTCGGTGATCGAGGTGAGCGAGCCGAGGATGGCCTCGAGCTTTGCGTAGGCATCGGTGATGGCGCTGAAATCGATGCTGTCGAAGGTGTCGGTAAGGGCGCCGAGATCGGTGTTGACCGTGGCATCGAGGGTCGTCACCTCCTGCTGCCGCGCGTTGCGCGCCGCGAGTTGCGCCTCGACCGCCGCCGCGAGCGCGGTGTAATTGCCGCTCCAGCCCTCGCCGTCGCGTTCGGCTGCCGCGAGCGCACGCTGGAAATTGGCCAACGCAAGCGAGGCGGTTTCGAGCTGCAGCAGCTTCAGCGTCATCGGATCGCGCACCGCATCGACCGCATAACCGGCATTGGTGAGGTAGCCCGAAAGGTTGTCGATGATCTTGCTGTCGGCAGGGCCCTTGTCGTCGCCTTTGCTGCTGATGGATTCGAGATCGTCCTCGACCGCGCTGGTGGTCTTCTCGACTTTGGCGACGGTCGCCTTGAGCGCGTTGACCGGCGTCTTCAGCGGCGTGATATAGCCGACCACCCCCAGCAGCGCCTTCACGGCGACCAGCGCGTAATTGGTCTTTTCCGTGGATTCCTCGAGTTGCTGGTAGGCCAGGATGCCAAGCTGCGCGACGCCGATCCCGCTCGCGATCTGATCGGTCAGCGCCTTCACGTCGCCGAGCGTCTCGTTGGTCCGGTCTATGCCTTGCTTGTAGGTGTCAAGTTGCTGACCCATCTAATCAATTCTCCAAACACCGCCCGCAATGGCGAAAGGCCCGGGCGGAGCCGCGAAAATCGGCGGCTCCAATCGTTATCAAAAAGCGTTTCTGTTCTTAGCACGACTACCGTCAGGCGGGTAGAAAAAGCATCTCGCCGGATCCCGGTGCTCGGAGCTGCTGCGGGGGCGGGGACGGTGCAGGGCGACCCGGGTCATGAGCGCGCTCTGTCATGCCGGACCGGTGAGCGCGGACCGCAGCCAGAGCGGCGCGCCTCGGAGGACCGCTCCGCCCTTCTGGAGACGGCCCATCGCGCCCTGCAAGCTGGTTGTCAAGACGCCTGCGCCGGCTGGATCGGTAAGACCGGTCCCTCGGCCATCACGCGAGGGGCGCCGCGAAGCTGCCGCAGTCGCAACGATGCGGAATTGCTTCAAATCAGTGTGAAAATCGGAATGTCGTATATACTCGGGAGATGGCCATGCGGCTCTTCGGGGGCGCATGGTTTTTAAGGAGGGGGCATATCTTGACGTATTCACTTATTTCCACGGCTGGGGCCACGCGTCCGGACAGGGACAGCAGCGGTCAACAGCTTGAACCGGCCATCGCTGCCCTGAGCGATGGCGGCGCCATCGTCGCCTGGGCGAGCCAGCGAGACCCGAACGTGGCCAATGGCTACGACCTTCTCAGCCAGCGCTACGACGCAGATGGCAACGCCGTGGGCGATCCCGTCATCGTCTATCGCGGTCCCGACGACGAAAGTGGTGTCGGGGTCAACGCGGTCGGGCTCGCCGATGGAGGCTGGGCGCTCGCGTTCGAGGATCAGGAGGCCAACGACCTCCGGGTCCAGACCTACGACACCACCGGGGCGCTGGTGACGGACGACGTGATCGATCTGCCCGACCGGACCATTGCGGGCGACCGCGACGTTACGGTTTCGGTGAGCGACAGCGGCTACGGCGCCTCGACGCTGGTGGCGCTCGACACCGGTGGCTTCGCGGTCATCTGGAACGCCGGCTACCCGGGTATTCTCGCCGAATACATCGGAGCCGGGACGGTTTATGCGCAGGTCTTCGATGCGGACGGGCAGGCCCTTGCCGATCCTGCGCCGATCGCCCCGTGGATCGACACCGGCTCCTATTCCTATGACCGCGGCAATTATGTCTATGACAGCGCGGCGCTTGCGGACGGGCAGTTCGTGGTGGTGACCCGGATGGGCTACACGACCGAGGGCAACGACAGCGACCACGCCGGCGTTGGGGTGCAGATCTTCGACGAGACCGGAACCCAGGTGGTGTCGTCCTTCATCGCCAACACCACGGTCGATGAGCACGTGGGAACGCCGGCGGTGGCGGCGTTGGCGGGAGGCGATTTCGTCCTCATCTGGAACGCCGGCAACGACACGTACTGGCGGCGCTTCGATGCCGAAGGCAATGCGCTGACCGATGAAATGTCTCTCGGCCGCTACTACTACACCCCGAACGTGGTGGCGGCGCCGGACAACGGATTTCTCTTTACCTTGCGTGACGGGGGCGGCTTCACCCCGGCCTATTCCACGCTTGGCCTGCGCTTCGATATCTACGGCCAGCAGGTGGACGATCTCTTCACGATCAATGCCTCCGGAGACAACGGCACGAACTATTACAACACGGCACCGGATTTCGTGACGCTCGGGAGCGGCGCGATCCTCGGCGTGTGGCAGGGGCATGCCACCGACGGCAACGAGCATGACGTGCTGGTGCAGACCTTCATGGCGGAGGACGTCCGCTGCAATTGCGACCGCGAGATCGTGGCCGCCGCGGCGCCGATGGCGATATTCGGCCTGGGCGGTGAGGACACCATCACCGGCAGCGCGGAGGGAGATCATATCGAGGGCGGCGGCGGCTACGACATGATCGCGGGCCTCGCGGGCAATGACACGATCGACGGTGGCTCCGAGAACGACACCATCGATGGCGGCGCCGGCGACGATCTGATCACCGGGGGCACCGAAAACGCCACCAGCAACGTCTTTCAGATCGCGCCGGGGGAGGGCGATGACACGATCACCGATTTCCGCCTCGGTCAGGACCGGCTGGAGCTGGATTTCACCGAGGCCGAGATCGCGGCGTGGACGGTCGGGCTCGACGCGGACGGCAACCGCCGCGTGGCGTTCGACGGAGGCGGCTCGCTCACCTTCGAAGGGCTCGGGCGCAACGCCGGACCAACCGGCGCGGTGGCGATTGTCGGCGCGGCGCGGCAGGGCGTCCAGTTGACCGCAGATGTCAGCGCGATCTCCGATCCGGACGGTCTCGACTACGCACAGTTCAGCTATCAATGGCTGCGGGACGGCAGCGCGATTGTCGGCGCGACTGGTGCAAGCTACGTGTTGACGCAGGCCGATGTCGGCGCCGTCGTCTCGGTCGAGGTTCGCTATACCGATCTTTTCCAGACCGAAGAGATCCTGAGCGCCGAGACCGCGACGCAGGTCGAGAATGTCAACGATCCGCCCGAGGGTGCGGTGTCGATCGGCAGCTACGCCGAGATCGGGACGGCGCTGCAGGCAGACACCAGCGGGCTCAGCGATCCGGACGGACTTGGGAGCTTCTCCTACCAGTGGAACCGAGGCGATCTGCTGCTCTCGAGAGAGGCAAGCTACGTGCCGACCGTCGCGGACTATCGGTCGACTCTGACCCTCACGGTCAGCTACATCGACGGGCAGGGCACCTACGAGAGCGTCGTCGCACGCAGCGGCGTGGTGCAGCCCTCACCTGGCGAACGGACAGGCACGGAGGGCGATGACCGCCGCGAGGGCGGCGAGGGCCGCGATCTGATATCTCTCCTTGAGGGCAACGACACGGCCCTCGGCCATGCCGGCGGCGACGTGCTCGACGGTGGCGAGGGCAACGACTATCTCTTCGGCGAGGGGTTCGACGCGATCTACGCGCCGGAGGTCGCAGCGACGGTGTACCGGCTCTACCAGGCGACGCTCGACCGCACGCCCGACGTGACCGGTCTCTCCAACTGGACCGAGCGGCTCTTCACCGGCGAGCAGAGCTTGCTGCAGGTGGCCGACGGTTTCGTCAGGAGCCCCGAGTTCCAGATCACCTATGGCGCAGTCGACAACGCGACCTTCGTCACGCTGCTTTATCTGAACGTGCTGGACCGGGGGCCCGATGCCACGGGTCTGAACAACTGGACCCAGCGGCTCGACGATGGCATGAGCCGGGCCGAGGTTGTCCTGGGCTTTTCGCAAAGTCCGGAATTCGTGTCCGAAACCGCCGCGGACGCCCGTGCCTTCACGGGCAGCAAGTCGGCGGTGACCTGGGGCGATGACGTGTTCCGGCTGTATCAGGCCACGCTCGACCGGGCGCCTGATGTGCAGGGCTTCTCCAACTGGTCGGGGCGGCTCGTGGATGGCATGCAGCTTTCTGTCGTGTCGGCGAGTTTCGTCAACAGTGCCGAGTTCCAGGCCACCTACGGTGCGCTCGACAACGAGGGCTTTGTCACGCTGCTTTATCGGAACGTGCTGGACCGCGAGCCCGATGCCACCGGGCTGGCGAACTGGACCCAGCGGCTCGATGACGGCATGAGCCGGGCCGACGTGGTGCTGGGCTTCTCGCAGAGCCCGGAATTCGTCGCCGGAACGGCGGGCGATCTCAAGGACTGGATCCGCGGGCTCGATCACGGCACCGGCACGCCGGCGCATGATCTGCTGCTCCCGGGCAGCGGCGACAACATCGTGGCGGGCGGCGTCTTTGCCGACGAGTTCCGCTTCGCGCAGGGCGATGGCGGCAGTCATGTGGTGCTCGACCTCGAAGCCTGGGACTACGTGTCGTTGCAGGGCTTCGGATACGCAGATGCCGATGCGGCGCTGGCCCATATGACCCAGTCCGGAAGTGACGTTCTCTTTGCCGATCAGGGGGTCGAGGTCACCTTCTTCGACACCCAGCTTGGAGAGGTCGGGTCCGACATGATCCTGGTCTGAGGGCCCGGGTGCGACGGTCGCGCGAGCGGCGCCGCCCTGTCTGCCGCGTGTGATGCACGGTAGGCAGGGGGCACCGCTCGCGACGGCGGACCTGAGACCTGGGATGCGCCTAAAGGGGCAGCGCCCCCTCCCGCGGCACCGTGATGCCGGGCAGGGGACGCGCGGCGCCCCGAGACCCGGTGCTGCAGGGCACGAGCGGCGCGCGTGCCCCGCTCAGGGGGATCAGGTCCAGATCATCTCTGCGTCGATGGCGGGGAGTTGGGTGTCGAGGAACCTCACCGTAACGCCCTGATCCGCGAACACGACATCGGCGCCGTCCTGCGACATATGGGCGATGGCATCGTTCCCGTCGCCATAGCCGAAATCGCCGAAGCTGATGTAATCCCAGGGTTCGAGATCGAGCACCACATGCGCGCCGTCTTCCGACTGCTCGAAGTGGAAGCCGTCCGAGAACAGCCCGCCCGCGAGGATGTTGTAGCCGCTGCCGCCGTCGATCCAGTCCTGCTCGGCCCAGCCGGCGCCATGGTCGAGGCTGCGGTTCCAGTCGGCAAAGGCCTGCGCTGTCTTCGCGATGAATTCCGCGCTCTGCGAGAAGCCCTGAACCACTTCTGCCCGGCTCATCCCGTCTTCGAGGCGGGCGACCCAGTTTGCCAGCCCGGTGGCGTCGGGATCGCGATCGAGCACGTTGTTGTAGAGAAGGGTCACGAAGCCCTTGTTGTCGAGGCTGCCATAGGTGGCCTGAAACTCGGGGCTCTTCACGAAGCCGTCGATCACGCTGGTCAGTTCCATGCCGTTCGCCAGTCTGGCACTCCAGTTGGTGTAGCCTGTGATGTCCGGTTCGCGATCGAGCGTCGCGAGGTAGAGCCGGTAGACATCATCGCCCCAGGCGGCCTGCGAGTGGCTGGTCTCGAAACTGTCCGCCGCGCTCTTCATCTCATTGATGAACTCGGGGCTTTGCGAGAACCCGAGGACGACTTCGGCGCGCGACATGCCCGCATCGAGACGAGCCACCCAGTTTTGCAGGCCCTGTGCGTCGGGATCGCGCTCCAGAACGTTGTTGTAGAGCAGGGTGACGAAGCCCGCGTTGTCCAGGGCACCATAGGTGGCCTGGAATTCCGGCGAGGCGACAAAGCCGGTCGCCACTTCGGGCAGCGTGCGGCTTTCCATCGCGAGGCGTTCGGTCCAGTTGCCGTATCCTGTCGCATCCGGCTCCCGGGCCAGCGTCGCGATGTAGAGGCGGTAGACGGCCCCGGCCTCGTCGGGCGCGTAGCTTGCCTCGAACCCGTCGCCCAGCAGGATGTCGTCGTCGTTCTCCCCGCGCAGCACATCGTTGTGGGCGCTACCGGCGAGCCAGTCGTTGCCGTCGTCGCCGCGGAACTGGATGCTCTGCGCGGCGCCCTCTGCCGACATCACGTCGTCGAAGATCGAACCGCGGATCCGCTCGATGCCGGTGAACCGGTCGGTAAAGCCGAAGCCGTCGATGACGGTTCCGGCGGCGACGTCCGCCACGATGCCATGCACCGCCCCGTCCCAATGCTCTGCGTCATAGATGATCTGATCGTAGCCGGCGTTGCCGTGGAAGACGTCAGCGCCGCGCCGGCCCTGAAAGCCCTCATCCATGCCGGAGCCATTGAATACGTCCGCGTCCTGTGAGCCGGTGAACCAGCGAATATAGGTGAAGCTGTCGTTGACCAGACCCGGAGTGCCGCTGACAACGGTGCCGGAGCCGTCGTCAGCAATGTTGAAGGTCAGACCACCGACGCCGGACACGTCCCAATACGCGAGATCTGCCGACTCATCCGTCGCGAACAGACCCGCGTGTCCGATCACGGTGTCGGAGCCGAGGCCCGGAACGAATTCATCGCCATATCCTTGCGTCTCGGCACTGCCCCCCGAGCCGTCCAGCCGGTCATTGCCGTCGCCGCCTCTGAGGCGGTCGCGCCCGTCTCCGCCGATGATCGTGTCATTCCCGTCATTCCCGCGCAGTTCGTCATCGCCGCCGCGCCCGTCCAGAAGGTCGTTGCCGTCATTGCCCTCGAAGTACTCGCCCACGGCGGATCCGCGAATGACGTCGTCGCCATTGAAGGAGCCGCGCACTTCCTCGATGCCGCTGATGGTGTGGTTGAAGTTCATTCCGTCCCAGACACCGGTCGCGGTGCCTGCGCGCAGGTCGACGGTCACGCCGCCTTCCACCCGCGAGCGGTCGAAGCGCAGCGTGTCCCATCCCTCTGCCGCATTCAGGAAATCGTTTCCGGCGCCAAGGATGAAGCGCTCGTCGGCGCTCGATCCGACGATGTTGTCGGAAAGGTTGGTCGCGCGGATCTCGAAGCGCCCGCCGTCGAAGGTCAGGTTGAGCTGATCGCGCGTGCCGAAGCCGTCATTGGTGACAACACCGTTTCCAAGGTTGGCGACGATCCCCGAGGTCGGCTCGTACCACATGTAGTCGAGGCGCAGAGTGCCGGCCTGCAGCGTCGCATTGATCGTGTCGTTGCCATCGAGCGGCGAGATCGCGAGGAAGCCGCCGTCGGGAGATGTGGTGATATTGAAGGTGTCGGCATTGCGGGTGGCGCTGATGTTCAGACCATCGGCCAGCATGATGCCGCGCGGGTTCAGGATCGTGTCGGCCCCGTTCGGCCCCTTGTTGACGGTGGCGGTGTTGGCGGCCTCGTTCAGGCCGAGGGTCACACCGCTGCCGAGCCGCGAGTAGGAGATGTCGACCCAGGTGCTGTCCTGGATGGCGTTGAAGTCGTAGACGTCGTTTCCGGGCGAGGCGCGAATCTGTTCGCCGTTGTCGGACTGGCCGGGGCTGTAGCGGTCATTGCCGGACCCGCCGCCGAACCTGTCCTCGAACGGGCTGCCGATGAAGGTGATGTTCGAGGTGACGTCCGGAAGATCGAACTCGGCGCCGAAAATGGCATTGCCGGCGTCGATGGTCAGCGGGCTTTGGCTGAGCAGCGCGCCGAGCGGGGCGGAGTTTCCGTCGAAATAATCGTCAATGGCATCCGAAAACGCCTGCAGCCCCCACGAGATCCCGGTGAGGCTCGCAACGAGCCGCTGGCCGCTGTCACGGACCTCGATGCTGGTGATCGTGCCGCTGGCGGGGGTGGTGGAGAGGTCGAAGCCGGTGCCGGTCGCGGTGGATTGATAGCCGGTGCTCGGGTTGCGAATGACGATCCGGTTTGGCTGGCTGCTGAGAATGTCCGGGCTGAAATCCCCGGTATTAGAATTGAAGAATGCAGCTTCGAAGAAATCTCCATCCGATCCAAAAAACGCAAGATTCATCCTACTCTCCCTGACTTGCAAAATTTACGGACACGCAGAACGTGCCAAAGGCCGGACGGGCCGGCCGGGTAATCCAGTGCGCGCCTTACTCGAGGCGCCAATCGACCGAGAGGCCCGGCTTTGCGGTGATCGTGAGGGGCGAAATAACCTTCGATCAGCCTATGGTTGCGCCCCGGTCACAGCCGCGAAATGTCTCAGCCTGCGGACTTGACGTGCAAAAAATATAGGTCGTCCGGTGAGATTATCGGATCAGCCGATTCGATGATAGCACCTGATCGGGTGGGGCCGGTCCGTAGCGCAGCCGACCTGCCTCCAGGGTCGGATCCTCCGGGATATTGGCGTGGCGCTGGGCTGGCTTGTCGGGGGAGGGGGCCGGTCAGGACAGCGCGGATTCGACAGCATCCAGCGCGTCTCGAAGCGCCGCTCCGGTGGTCGGCCCCGAGATGTTCTTGTGGTCGGTGCCGGCGACCTTGCGGACAAGCACCACGCGGGCGCGGCGCGACCACTGGCGGTCCATCCCGATCAGCAGGTCATCCATGCGGCCGCGGGTCGAGGCGCACAGGATGGCAAGGGCGACGTCGGAGCGCGGCGGATCGTAGGTGCGGGCCAGCCAGAGCTGCTGCTTCGAGATCCACTCGGCTCTCGGGCCGAGCTTTTCGCGATCCGTCGCCACCGGGGCAAATGGCGCCCGTGCCCGCAGCCAGGTATAGGCTCTGAGGGTGGATTGGCGCAGGCCGTGAGGCTGGAGGGTGTCGAGCATGACCACGCCGACCCGCCGGCCCTCTGCCGCCATGCGGCAGGCGATCTCGTAGGCGACAAGCCCGCCGAAGGAGTGTCCGACGAACAGCAGCCGCTGCGCATCGCCGTGTTCGGCGATGGCCGCCGTCATCGGCGCGACAAAGTCGTCGAAATGCGACAGCGGCGCGTCTCCGATCGCGACCGGTTGTATCACGCCGAAACTCTGCCGCTCCGCGCGCAGGGCGCGGCACAAGGGGCTGTAGCATTGAACATGCCCACCGATGCCGCCGATCATGTAGAACGGGCGCGCGCCGGGAACGGCTTGACGCGACAGCGGGCGGACCAGGCCGAGTTCGGGGCCCCGGACCATCGCCGCCGTGGTCAACCCGGCGCCTCGGTGCCCGCGGGCAGGCGGCCTGCGACGAAATCGCAGAATTCGAAGACCGTCGCGCAGCGGGTCACCTCGTCATCGTCAAGCTCGATATCGAAGGCCTCTTCGATATGCATGATCGCTTCGAACCGGTCGAGGCTGTCCATGTCGAGAGCGTCGAAGCGCACATCCGTGCCGCTCTGCAGGGCGTCGGCTGCGGCGCCTTCGTCCGGCAGGATGCCGGCGCCCTTCAGAGCGGTCACGATGATGATGTCTGCAGGCGACAGGATGCGGGTCATGACAGAACCTCCACCATCAGCGTCTCGGGGCAATGGAACGGCTCGAACCGCCCGATCGACAGTTCGAGGAGCCGCACCCGCGGATTTCGCCGGGCGAGGTCCTGCATCAGGAGCGTCCAGAGCCGAAGCGAGATCGGACGGCCCAGGCAGGTGTGGGAGCCGATGCCGAAGAACCGTGCGCCCGCATCGGGTTCGAAACTGTCCAGCATCGCCCGCCGGTCGGGTTCGGATGCGGCATCCGCGCGGTCGGGATGCGCTCTTCGGTCGATGAAGGGCACGCCGGTTCGCGTCGGCTGATCCGGAAGATCGATGTCCTGTATCGGGACGCCGGGAGACGCCTCGAAGATCTCGGCCAGCGACGCCCCGATGGTGCCGCGCAGCGCATCGCGGCCGAGCACCATGAAGGCGACCGAGTCGAAGGCCTCGTCCCGGCTCGCGCCCTGAGCGATCAGCGACTGGACCTCGCCGTCGAGCGCCGCGTTCAGTTTGCGGCGTCTGGCCGGGCCGATGGTTGCGCTGAAGAGGCCGCCAAAGCTGGTTTCCGGCGAGATCGACATGCGATAGCCCACCATGCCGCCGATCAGGTCCTCGACGATCGGGATGATGCAGGCCGACATCAGCTCGACCTGGCCGGGGCTTTCGAAACAGGCCGTGTTGCGCTCGACGATCCCCGGAAGAATGGCCTCCAACTTGGGGCGGGTCTCGGCGATGCGCGCGGCCATGCGCTTGCGCCCGCGCTGGTGCACGCTGCCGTGATTGCAAAGCGGGATGTGGTCTATCGTGGACAAAAGGGCGTCAAGATCGATGCGCAACCGGTCTGCGATGCTCTTCTGCCGTCCGTGATAATCGACCGGCACAAAGCCGGCATCGCTCAGAAGCTGCGAGATCTGATCTCGTTCGGTGATTGGCTCAATCCTGGTCGACATGAGGCGAATGACCCTGTCTTGAATGCTGAGACGCTCCAGAAACAAATCTTTTCCTGACCTGAGAGAGTGTGACCGCCTGCGCAGATCGGTCAAGAGGCATGGAGCCGCAGGGCAGGGGGCTCGCGCAGGGTGGCCGGGCGGTTCCCCGGGGCACGCAACCGGCCCGAGAGTGGCGGGGCGATACCGATCTGCGTGGCGCAGGAGGGCGGGACCAGAGTGGCTCATCGCGATGCTTTTGAAGCCGGGGAGCCGCTGACTGGTCCAGCCGTCCGACCTTGCGCACCGGTCGAGACTTTCGCGGGGGGCGGTCAGACGCTCCCTGCGCCGAGCTCGCGGGCGATGAACTCTCCGAAGGCACGGACCGGCGGGGCAGGGCAGGCCGAGGCGTAGGCCAGCGCCATGCCGATCTCGGGCAGGGGCGGCAGCCCGCCCTCGACGATCTCCAGATCGGGCGGCACCGCGGCCCGGGTCACGACGCTCACGGCGAGGCCGGAACGGGCAATGGCCAGAAGCCCGGCAAGACCGTTGCTGGCATGGGTGATGCGAAACGGCGGCCCGCTGGCCTCCATCGCCGCCCGGGCCAGCCGGTGGTCGAGCGTTTCCGGCCCCGAAAGCGCCAGCGGCAGTATGCCATCCGCCGGGAGGGGCGCCCCGGC
This sequence comes from Salipiger sp., assembly GCF_059781815.1. Taxonomy (NCBI): domain Bacteria; kingdom Pseudomonadati; phylum Pseudomonadota; class Alphaproteobacteria; order Rhodobacterales; family Roseobacteraceae; genus Salipiger; species Salipiger sp. The sequence continues at coordinate 14,286 of NZ_JBYNAH010000104.1, forward strand.
GGCGCCGGCGATCCAGACCAGCGGCTCGCGGCGCAGCACCGCACCATCCGCCTCCGAGGCGGGGTTCGAGACCAGCGCCAGATCGATGCGCCGCCGTTGCAGCATCGGGCGCAGCTCGACCGTCGGCGCGCACATGATCTCGATCTCGACCGCCGGGTTCTCCTGCCCGAAGCGCCGCAGCAGGGGCGGGAAGAAGGCGCTGAGATAATCCTCGGGGCAGCCGAACGAAATCGCGCCCCGCAGCCCGTTCACCCGGAACCCTGCCAGCGCATCGTCATGGGCCGCAAGGATCCGGTCCGCCCCCGCCATCAGCCGCTCTCCCGCAAGGGTCAGCACCACGCCCGAGCCGGTGCGGTGAAACAGCGGCTCTCCGACCACCTCTTCGAGCCGCTTCATCTGAAGGCTGACGGCGGATTGCGTTCGTCCGACCCGGTCCGCCGCGGCGCGGATCGAGCCGGCGCGCGAGACCTCCACGAAGCTGCGCAGCAGGGGAATGTCGAGAGCGGGCTGTGACATGAGAAAAACTCGATTCGGGTCCCAGTATTATGAATTTTGCAAATACCATGTCCAAGGCTAGGATCCGCCCGACAGCAACGAGGATGACAGCGGATGCAGATGACAGGCGACACAAGGCAGGCCGGCGGCAGCGATCTCATGCAGGACAGGATCGACCGGCACGTGATGCGTTACGGCCCGGTTTTCGAACCGCGCCTGATCGACCGGGCCGAGGGCAGTTTTGTCTACGACGCCGCCGGCGCGCCGATCCTCGATTTCACCTCCGGACAGATGAGCGCGCTGCTGGGTCATTCGCATCCCGACATCGTGCGCACCGTGCGCGAGCAGATCGGTCGTCTCGATCACCTGTTCAGCGGCATGCTCTCGCAGCCGGTGGTCGATCTCTGCGCCCGGCTCGGCAGCATGGTGCCGGGGCTCGAGAAGGTGCTGCTGCTCTCCACCGGGGGCGAGTCGAACGAGGCGGCGATCCGCCTTGCCAAGACGGTCACCGGGCGGCACGAGATCGTCGCCTTCTCGAAAAGCTGGCACGGCATGACCGGGGCGGCGGCGGGGGCGACCTACAGCTCGGCGCGCCGGGGCCATGGCCCGGCCTCGGTCGGCAATTTCGCCATCCCCGCGCCGCACGCCTATCGCCCGCGCTTCACCCATGCGGATGGCAGCCTCGACTGGCAGACCGAGCTCGACGACGCCTTCGCGCAGGTCGACAGCCAGTCCACCGGCAGCCTCGCCGCCTTCATCGCCGAGCCGATCCTGTCCTCGGGCGGCATCATCGAGCTGCCCGAGGGCTATCTCGCAGCTCTGAAGAAGAAGTGCGAAGAGCGTGGGATGCTGCTCATCCTCGACGAGGCCCAGACCGGTGTCGGGCGCACCGGCGATCTCTTCGCCTTCCAGCGCGACGGGGTGACCCCTGACATCCTCACGCTGTCCAAGACCCTCGGGGCGGGGCTGCCGCTCTCGGCGGTTCTGACCAGCACCGAGATCGAGGAGAAGGCGCATGCCAAGGGGTTCATCTTCCTCACCACCCACGTCTCCGATCCGCTGCCGGCGGCGGTGGGTCTGACCGTGCTCGACGTGCTCGAGCGCGACGGGCTGACAGCGCGCGCGCGGGTCGCGGGGGCGCGTCTGCGGCAGGGGCTCGAGGGGCTGATGCAGCGCTTCGACTGCGTGGGCGATGTGCGCGGGCGCGGGCTGCTTCTGGGCATCGAGATCGTCACCGACCGGGCCAGCAAGACCCCCGATCTCGACCGTGGCGACCGCATCGCCGCCGAGGCGATGAAGCGCGGCCTCAGCATGAACATCGTGAAGATCCCTGCCATGGGCGCGGTGTTCCGCATCGCACCGCCGCTGACCACCAGCGACGAGGACATCGACCTCGGGCTCTCGATCATGGCCGAGGCCATCGCCGCCTCGGGGTGATCTTCGCCTCGCTTGAAGCGGCTGGTTGCAGGCGAGAGGTTGGAGGACACGCGGTCGATGCGCCGGAAGAAACGCACAGGCCTGCGTGTCTTCTGTCGGTCCCTTTGGCGCCTTGGATCTCGGAAAGCAGAGCCCGAAGGCCGGGCTCTGCCTTGATACGCTGCCGCCTACTCAGAGCAGGAACGTGACGTCGTCGAAGCTCTCGAGGGTGCTGTTTGCGAAGACCACGCTCACGGCCCCGTCGGCGAAGACCGTGTCGCGACCGACCTCCGAGAATTGCGCGAGCGCCTCGCTGCGGCTCTGGTAGCCGAAGCCGGTGAGCTCGATCGTATCCCACGGGTCGATCTGCAGGACCCGGTCCCGACCGCTGTCGGTGGCGTCGAAGATGAAGTGGTCGGCGCGGAAGCTGCCAAGCTGCAGGTCGTCCCCTTCGCCGCCATCGAAGGTGTCGCCCTCGACCGACCGCATGAAGGTCATGAAGGCCTC